>JAQVID010000151.1 GCA_028695865.1 Thermoguttaceae bacterium
TACACGGGGTAAAGGAATCAATATTTACACACATGGAGAAATGTTAGCTGCTCACTCCTATCCTGTTTTACGGGAATTTGACCATTTGGCCGGGCATTTCGGCGGATCATGGAGCTCGCAGCAAAAAGAATTCGGCGCCTTTCCCGGCGCGATTCTGATGACCACAAATTGCGTACAAAAGCCTGACGAAAGTTATCAAGACTACATTTTCTCAATCGATCCGGTCGGTTATCCGGGCATGACCAGAATTACCCGAAACGAACTCGGCAAGTTCGATTTTACCCCCTTGATCAAGGCGGCTCAGGATTCGTCCGGCTTCTTTAAAGCTCGTACCAATGAGAAAATAACAATTGGCTACGGAGCTGATGCGATCATCAGTCTGGCCGATCCGATTCGCAAAGCAATTCAGCAAAACTACTTGCGACGAATCTTCCTGATAGGCGGCTGCGATGGGCATGGTGAAAAGCGAAATTACTTTACCGAACTTGCCAAATCGATGCCGTCTGACTGCCAGATTTTAACCCTCGGCTGCGGCAAATTCCGCTTCAATCGGGAAGAGATTCCGCCGCTTGCGTCCGGTTTGCCCCGACTGCTCGACATGGGCCAATGCAACGATGCCTATGGCGCTATCCGTTTGGTCCGCTTCCTAAGCGATGCCTTTGGTTGCAAGATTAACCAACTCCCGTTATCGATTATCCTTAGCTGGTATGAGCAGAAAGCCGTCGCGATACTCCTTTCCCTTCTGGCTCTGGACATAAGCGACATACGGCTTGGCCCCTCGCTCCCGGCGTTTCTTACACCTGAAGCGTTGAATATTCTCGTCGAGAAATTCCATATCAAGCCGATAACCACGCCTGCCCAAGACCTTGCCGAGGCCTTGAGTTAAGTCGGTCGGCCTGACCAAAACCAAAGCGGAGCGGCTTTTCGCTGCTCCGCTTGCTTTGTTTGATTGTTTTTCCTCCCTGTTATTGTCCTGACACCCTTCAAGTTTTTGAGGTACTTCATGAAACGATTGTCCTTGTTTTGTTCGCTTTCCTTATTCCTGTTGGTTGTATCCTCCGTCTTTGCTCAGGATTACTCATACCATCGTTTCAAAGAGCATCGGGATCAATACGAACAACCACTCAAAACCGTATTGGCCGATATGGAAAAAGACTTGGGAGTCAAAATCGTCTGGGACAAAAAGTTCGAACCATTCCTCGACGCCAAGGTCGCCCTTGCCCCCTGGAAACTCTGGAACGATCCGCAAATTCGTTTGGCTTACATTCTTGCTCCCCTGGATTTAAGCTTTGAAAAAACTGATGCCCATACCTATCGCGTGTTCGAACCGTGGTACTACATTCGCCCCGAACTCGAAGGAAAAGCCCATTTGGACCGTATTTTGAAGCAATTCCCCAATAAGGCCGCCTGGGAACTCCGAAGGCAGAACGTCTGCAAGGCCATTCTCAAGACACTCGATCTGGACCCGTTACCGCGTCAGAATCCGCAAAATCTTATAACGACTGAAAAACGTCTTCACGATGGCTATACCGTACAAAATATAGCTCTCGAAGTCTTTCCAAAATATTATGTTTGCGCAACACTCTATGAGCCGATAAAGAAAAAAGGTCCGTTTCCCCTTGTACTGTGCCCACATGGACACGGCAAGGCGGGTCGAACGGGAAATGATCAGCAGTACCGCTCGGCGACACTTGCTCGCATGGGTGCCGTAGTGGTTACTTACAGTATGTTTGCCTGGTTGGAGTCCGAATCTCCACTGCTTCATACTGATCATCGCGATCCAATTTCCGGCACGATGCAAACGCTGGCAACGATTCGCTATCTGGATTACATGTTGGCCAATAAGAATATTGACCGCACCAGGGTGGGAATCACCGGCTGTTCCGGCGGCGGAACACAAACCTTTTTGGGTACGGCTCTGGACAATCGTATCACGGTTTCCGTTCCGGTCGTCATGGCGTCGAGTCATTTTTTCGGCGGTTGCCCGTGTGAAAGCGGTCTTCCGTTCCACACGCTGTGTGGCGGTACCTGTAATGCGGAAATCGCGTGTTTTGCGGCTCCGCGACCCATGAAGCTCATTGCGGTCACTCAGGACTGGACCAAGAACACCCCCACCGTTGAATTCCCGTTTGCCCAAAAGGTATACGGCTATTTCAATGCCGTGGACAAAGTTGAGTACGCGATTTTCGACGAACCGCACAACTATGGCCCGTCCAAACGTCAAGCGATGTATCCATTCATGGCGAAACACCTCGGACTGGACATTAAGCAGGCCGACGAATCGAAAGTCACGTTAGAGACGGCGGAAGCGCTCATGGTCTTTGGTCCGAACAAAGAGCGTTATCCCAAAAACGGTGTTAAAAACATTGAAGAACTGATTCAAGCGTTCCACGCCGCTAAATAATAATGTCAGTCAGGAGCAGGATGTGTGACCAACCGACTCGAATATTGAGGTGATGCCATGGGGTTATTCGGAAAATTTCTCGGAAAGCGAAAAGTCGACATCAAGAAGCGATTTTCCTTGCACAAGGAAGGAATCTCCGGAACAATGTCGAAGTTTTATCAAGCGACTGATCGGGAAAATAATCGGGAAGTCGGCTTGAAAATCATCAGTGTCGAAAAGATGAGACAAGTCGAAGATCGGTATGTCAAATTCGGCAAAGCAGGCAAAAAGCCAAGCGAAGGCGAAATCGCCATGAGCTTGTCGCATCCGTATATTGTCGAAACATACGAGTATGGATTCACGACAAATAACGAACCGTATCTTGTCATGGAGTACCTCGAAGGAACCGGTTTGAACAACGTTTTAATGTTGCCTCGCGATCTTTTGGCCGGTGCCCGCCTCCCTTATATTCGACAGTGCGCCGAGGCCCTCCGATATGTCCATGAACACGATTATATTCATCGTGATTATTGCCCGCGAAATTTGCTCTTTACCGGAGACGGCCGCTCCCTGAAGCTAATCGACTTTGGCTTGACCGTACCGAACCGCCCTCCGTTCACAGACCCGGGTGGCCGAACCGGCACCCCCAACTACATGGCTCCCGAATTGGTTCGTCGTAAACCGACCAGCACCATGGTCGATATATTTGCTTTCGGCGTTACGATGTATGAGCTTTGTTCGCGACAACTTCCCTGGCCATCCGGCGCGAGTCTGGCTGCCATGAATCACGATCAACCGCCCATTCAGATTACCACGCTTGTCCCCAATCTGAATCCGAAATTGGCTCAAGCCATTCACCAGTGTATTCTTCCCGATCCCCGCAACCGGCCGACGATACAGGATTTTCTAAAAATGATCAGTCGCCTCGAAACGGATACTGTAGAGAGTTGAGCAGAATGGACGCAATCGTCAAACACACGGAACAAACCGGCGGCGGTCAACTTTCTGTTGCCGTGGTCGGTGGTGGACTGGCCGGGATTTCCTCCGCGGTTAATCTCGTCAAAAGCGGCTGTCGCGTTGTCCTGTTCGAACGTGGTCGTTATCTGGGTGGCAGGACCTCCTCCATGGCCATTCATCGCGACCAATGGACATCATCACAACTTGTCGACAATGGTCAACACATTTATTTGGGGTGTTGCCACGCCTTGGAACAAATGAACGCGACTCTCAATCTGGAGTCGTGCTTTGATCGGCTTGATCGAATTCCTTTCGCGCAGCCCAAAGGCAAAATCTGGTACATGTCGCCTGCCCGATGGTTGCCGGCCCAATGGCAACTTATTCCTTCTTTGCTTCGAATGCCGCGCTTGACTTTCGGTCAGCGGCTTCATATTATCAAGACGGCAAAAGCCCTCTTGCGCTGCACAACCCGAAACACAAATACAGAAACGTTCGGTCAATGGCTTGCCCGTCACGACGCTCCGGAAAATACCTTACGTTTCTTCTGGCAGCCGATAATTTTAAGTTCGCTGGCAGAACTGCCCGATTACGTTTCCGTGGCCGCGGCTCAAACGGTGATACGTGAAATATTGTTCTCCGGTCGCGGTGCCACGTCTGTAATGATTCCCAACCGCCCGCTTCGCGAAATTTATCACGATCGTACCGTCGAGTCGCTTCAAAAACTGGGAGTCGATACCCGGTGTCTTTCCCGCGTTTCTCGTCTGCTCGTCGAAGGAAATCGCGCCTCCGCAATAGAATTGAATACGGGTGAAACTTTGAAGTTCGATTGTTTCGTCCTGGCATTGGGAACATTTGCCCTTTCGCGGCTTCTCAATGATTCCGGTCAGGATGAAGCAGAATCGGCCATTCGTTTTGATCGCTTCGAATTGGGAGCGATTACGGCAGTCCATTTGTGGTTTGACAAGCGTCTTATCGACGATCCGGCGGTCGTCCTTTTCGACGGTCCCGGCCAATGGCTTTTCTGCCCCGGAAAGCAAACCGGTTACACACAAAAAGGACAGGGAGTTTATCATCAGGTCATTGTCAGCGCGTCTCACAGACTTCTCGACGGCGATGAACTGACCGCAAGCAAAAGTGATCAACTGATGCAGCGCGTTTTGCAACAACTCAAGACAGTTTTTCCCGAGGCCGCCCTGCGTGAATTAAAAGCCGCTACGGTCTCGACCGTACTTGACGCCATTGTCTCGCCCACGCCCGAAGTTTTTTCTTCACGACCTTCACAAGAAACATCCCTTGACAACCTTGTTCTGGCGGGCGACTGGACCGATACGTCATGGTCTTCCACCATGGAAGGAGCCGTCCAAAGCGGTATTGCCGCCGCTCAAATGCTCAAACGCAAAAGTAATCCGTCGCAGACCATCCAACAGTAAATGCGACTCCAAAAGCACTGACAAGCCGTCAACGCATCGGGGAGTTTTTTTACGAAACATCCCCCGATCCTGAGTTGGAACACAGCGAATCGCAAACAGCAAAAACAGAGTTTTTTCTCCCTGTGGTGTCGCGCCTGTGACGTCTCTGGCCTGTAATGTCTCTGTCATATGATGTTGTATTACTGAACCTTGCCCGTTTTGGCCGTGTCGAGCAATTTGCCAAAAGCTTCGGCTGTTTCATCAAACGGGGCTTTCTCGAATCGGCCTTGACGTAAAAACGCGTCCAACTTTGGCTTCATGGCAACGGCTAAATCGGTATCCGGATTCACGCCCGGTCGCCAAGCTCCAATATCAATCATGTCTTCCAAATCGCGATAGATACCGAGCATGCGGCGAGCTTCCGCGGCATATCGCAAATGCTCTTCACCGCAAATATTTTGCATCGATCGACTGATACTCTCGATAATATCAATTGCCGGATAATACCCGGCGGTACTCAATTTGCGTGAAAGCCAAATGTGCCCGTCAAGCAGTCCGCGAACCGCGTCGCCAATCGGGTCCTGGCGATCGTCCCCTTCAACCAAAACAGTAAAGAACGCCGTAATACTTCCGCGATCACTTTTGCCTGCCCGTTCAACGAATCGGGGCAGCATGGAAAAAACGCCCGGCGTGTATCCGCGAGCGGTCGCCGGTTCCCCGGACGCCAGGCCCAATTCGCGTTGAGCCATGGCCACACGAGTTAAAGAGTCCATAAGAAAAAGAACATTTTTGCCGCTGTCACGAAAATATTCGGCAATGGACATGGCGCCTTGAGCGGCACGTACCCGCATGAGCGCCGGCTCGTTCGAGGTCGAGACCATAACAACACATTTGCGTCGTCCTTCATCCCCCAATTCGTTCTGAATGAATTCACTGACTTCACGACCTCGTTCACCAATGAGAGCAATCACAATAACGTCCGCGTTGGTGTAGCGGGTCATCATGCCAAGTGTGACGCTTTTACCCACACCAGACCCGGAGAAAATCCCCAAACGCTGTCCGCGCCCGCAAGTCAACATCATGTCGATTGCGCGAATACCGGTTGAAAGAATTGAATCGATGGGCGGGCGACTGCATGGGTCAGGCGGCTTCTGGTCGTAACGCGCGCGGTGTGTCAGAACAGGACGGCATCCCGAATCAATCGTCTCGCCAAAAGCGTTAACGACCCGGCCAAGCAGTTCATCCCCGACCGGAATCGTCGGCACGGTTTGCACCAGTCGAATCGTACTCCCTCGACTTATACCAGTCAAATCGGAATAAGAATAAAGAATCGTGTTGTTGTCCCGAAAGTCGATGACCTCGGCCAAAATAGGTGATTTATCCTTGCAGTCGATTTGAGCAACCGAACCGATCGGAGCGGGAAAACCGGCGGCGGCAATCGTTGCCCCTTTCGTACTGACGACGCGACCGATCATTCCGGCCGGAACGGTTCTGCCAATACGATCGCGAAGCTCTTCCATGTAATCGGTCATGATATTCAGCGTCCAAGTTCGTCAATGATTCGTTCCAAACGCGTTTCCAATCGCTGGTCAACAATTCCTTGACCAGTCTCAACAAGACACCCGCCCGGATTGATCTTCGCGTCCGGGACAAGCTGTGCCCGGGCAAGCGTTCCCGTCTCCTGCAGAAGCTGCTCAATACTCTCTCGAAGATATTCAACATCGTCCGGATTCATTCTGATTTTCAACGAGACACTGCCCATGGACAGCTCAAGCGTTTCACGAAGCAGTCCAAGCGGAACATCCTTCATTTGAGGAAGTTCGCGACCTATTGTCTGATACGCCAGGGAAGCAGCGATTTGCAAGATGTTTTGTTCCCACTGCTTGAGTAATTCGCTTCGCATACCACACATCTGCCTGACCGCGTTGTCCAGTGCCGGAATAAGTCCGTTGGCGTGATCCTGAAGACGTTGTTGAACTTCACGTTTAATCTTTTCTTCCGCTTCGGACATCGCCTGTTTTTGACCGTCGTCATACCCCCGCTGTTCACCCTCGGTAAACCCTTGGGCAAAACCGTCTTCATGACCTCGATCTTGCGATTGGGAAAAAACACGCTTCGCCTTCTCGTCAAAGGTCGCGATTTTGAGACTCAATTCCTTTTCCCTCGCATTCAGCCGCAACTCTCGATGCTCAAGCTCGGTCGCCCTGGCCGTGAGCTCTTCTTCCATTCGCCGTTTGAGGTCCTCCATGCCGCACCGGGCCTCCTGCGACATGCGCAAGGCATAACGCCGGACAAGTTCAAGGTAATTACTCGTCTTTTCCTTCAGCTTTGAATAGTTGACTGTTTCCGTATCTTCAAAAGAAGGGATCATTTGCGAATCGTTCATGCTGTTCTCCTT
>JAQVID010000152.1 GCA_028695865.1 Thermoguttaceae bacterium
CAAGCTCGGTTTCGCGAAATATCTGGTCTGTCCGTTTGTTCACACGATCGGTCTGCACGAGGCGGAATCGCCGTTCTTTGGTCCGAACAGTAACGATGAACTAAGGCCTGGTATGACGGTATGTGTTGACGTCAGTTTCTTCGGGCATCCGGAATTTCACGGGTCGCGAATCGAAACGGGCTTCAAGATCACCCCATCGGGAGCCGTTCCGTTGAGTCCGAAAATGAACGCGATTCATTCCCAAATATGAGTTTGTACCTCATGACGAAAAGCATAAAAGGAGCCGGAATAACGGCCGGACTCCGAAGGCGAAGCGTTGACCGGATAGAGCGAATGGCGATGTTGTTTGCAGATTTTCGGCCGCGTTCGCAAGAATTCAATTTCACTTGATTTTTATTTTTCGTTTTTTTTTGCAAAGGAAAATTACAATGAGTCAATTTGATATTGTCATTGGTATTGATATGGAGACGGATATCGGAAGTTTTACCGACCGATACAAAGGAATTAAATGCGGAACGGCTCCGCTTTTGGACGTTTTTGCCAAAAATAACGCCCTGGGCACGTTCTTCTGGACGGGGCACGCCGCTCAAAACAATCCGGATCAGGTCGCTTTGGTCAAGAGTGCCGGTCACGAAACAGGCTGTCATTCCCTGGTTCACGAAACGTTGGGCGATCCGCTGTTTCCGCTTCCGAACAACTGGCCGGTCTGCGATTTTGAGGTCGAAGGTCGTATTAAGGAAGCAACTCGAATCGTCCGCGAGATTTCCGGCGTTGATCCGACCAGTTTTCGTTGTCCCCGACTTTGGGGGAGTACGAAAGTCGTCAATGTTCTTGAATCGCTCGGCTATAAAGCGGACGCCTCCCTGCCGCTCTTCTTCTATCGGACCATGTTTCGTCCGTATCATCCAAACGCCAACGACTGGACACGTGAAGGAAATTTGAAACTGGTCGAAATCCCGATCTTCTGCGATCTTGTCATGAAGAGCAACGACCCGTTTAATCGTGACCGCGACCAGTGGCCGCTCTTCCGGACGAAAGGGGCCGATTTCATGCTCGATCGTGTTGACGGCTTTGTTAAGTATGTTGAAGAACAGGGAGCCCGACCGATTTTGTGTTATTATTTCCATCCGTGGGAATTCTATCCGATGCCGACCGGAGCACTTGATTTCGGCGAAGCTTCGGTCACGCCGCTTCCTTTTATTACGGAGAACTGCGGCGACGTCGCTCTTCGGGAACTCGACAAGCTCTTTAAGGGAATGCTTGCCCGAGGGGGAGAATTCAAGACCGCCGCCCAACTGGCCGACGAGTATTGATTGGTTTGCCCGCTTTCACTTCTTTCCCGGGATCGCGGGGGGAAACCCCACAGGGGTTCCCGCATGGCAGGCAGGGCCTTGCGCGTTAGCCGCACCCCATGTAATGCGTTCACCAAAATCGTATGGCATTTGCGAAAAGAATCCCAACCCCGTAGGGGTTTCCGTATGGTAGGCACCCGGTTCGGCCGTCAGGCCGTACCCCTGCTATGCGATCCCCTAAAAAACAAAATCCGTAATTCCGGTCTCGCATGACCGGAATTACGGAATATTGGGACGAATTCGAACCGTTCTGGCCCTAATTGCGCTCGTTTCACTCGCTCCCTATACGGGCTTGATGAATTTTCATGATACGCTAAATTGAGTCACGCAAATTTGACGCCAACGCCGATTCCCCAAAAATCCCAACCCCGTAGGGGACATTTTGGAGTGCGGAGGCTTGCCGCCGCTTTTGTGTGCGTTAAATAAGGCAAACGCGGGAGCTTGCTCCCGGTTCGACCTTTACACTTTAAAAGAGCTCCCCGGTTTTTACAATCGAAAACTTGGCTTTTGCACTTCGCGTAATGGGGCGAAAAACCCCGTAGGGGTTTCCGTATGGTAGGCACCCGGTTCGGCCGTCAGGCCGTACCCCTGCTATGCGTTCCCCCAAAAAAACAATTCCGTAATTCCGGTCTCGCATGACCGGAATTACGGAATATTGGGACGAATCCGAACCGCTCGTTCCCTAATTGCGCTCGTTTCACTCGCTCCCTATACGGGCTTGATGAATTTTCATGATACGCTAAATTGAGTCCCGCAAATTTGACGCCAACGCCGGTTACTCCAAAAATCCCAACCCCGCAAACGGTTTCCGTATGGTAATATAGAGCGTAGCGTATTAGCCGCACCCTTGCGGACGTGCTTGACGTGCCCGCCGTTAAGCGTTTTGACTGATTTTCACGAACTCGACAAAAGCTGTCCCGTTGGCGATCGCAAGTGAGACGCTTAGCGTGATGAGCAGAAAATCAAAACCTCTGCTCAATCGCGATTTCTCCCCGGTCAAAACATAAACGCCCCCGATTACCATAGGTACCGCGAAAATCCAGTGGTCGGCGTAAATGTGCAATTCCTGCCAGCCAAATCGCAGGACTAAATGAAGAAACAGACTGAAGCCGAAAACAGCAAGGACGAATATCAAACGACGTTCCTTGAAAACCGACAGGGTTCCCATCGCAAAGAGCGCAAGCAGACCAAGTCCGGGCAACATTTGTGTCCAGGATGTCTCTTGAGCGACTTGAGGAGCACGATACTCAATGCCTTCCAGATGGTCCAGAGTGGGATCGGTACCGCCGTAAAGTTTCGGACCGACCAGCGAATTTGTCCAAAAGCAATTCACGGCCAATGTGCACCACTGCCCCAGTCCGCCTGTTTCGCCTTGATGTGGAACATTACGATTGTACTCGATATAGTTGACACAGAACCATTGCGAAAGAGTTGTTTCTTCCGGCAAAAACAGAAAGATTCCGCCGAAGATCGCAAAATAGATTAAATATAAAACGACGAATAAAATCGCTGCGCCAAGTACAAATCGACTGGTGCGACTCCATGTCCCGGGCGCAAGGGAAAAAACAAGCGAAGTGCAGACCGCGTTTGTCGTCGTTACCGCTCCTCCCAAAAGGGTCCAGACGAAATAATCAGCAAACGGCACGGGACGTCGTTCCGCGGTAAATCGAGCTGCCGCCAGAATCGAACCGATTAAAACAAGCTGTGACACGGGAAACGATTCCGGTGTAAAACACAAGATTAAATTTGAAAAGAGCATGGTAAACATAACCGTTAACAGTATCGATCGAAAAAGCGTGAGTTCAAGTACATTTCGCAGCCAACGAAAAACGCCAAGCGCGGAAAGCGTCGTCACCAGATTGAATAGCAGTATATAAAAGAACGCTTTTGCCCGCAATCCGCCAAGCCAGAAGACGAGTTGCCCGACAATCGACATGGGAACGAACAAGAGTTTCATAAAAGGATGTCGCGAAAGAAACAGGCCTTCTGTCGTATCAATACTGTAATATACGTTGGTATACCAAGCATTGTCGTAGCCCAAATATCCCCAGTAGCCCGGGGAGAATCGCTCGATGACGTCCGACGAACTAAATACAACCATCGAAATCGCGAAATAGAAACAAAAAATCGTAGCACAAAGCGCAACTTCCGTTCGCCTTGCCGGAAACATGTCGCGGACAAAGAATATTGCCGCGTAAACAAACCGCGTTAAAAACGAACCGTCCCGGGCCGCCGCTTCCGCCATGATATTCCCCTTGCAAAACACCAACTTTATTTTTATACGAACCAGAATTCCTGTTTCGTTACCGTCTATTATCTTCTTGTAAGGCCATGATGTCAAGGCGTCCAAACGACCATTCAAGAGCGACCAATGAATACTGTTATTGGAAGTCTGGGTAATCTGGCGAAAGAGCTTGTTTTCAAACGCAAACGGTTTTTGCCCGGAATGTGTCTTGACATTCCTGTTGAGTGGTGTAGGATATATTACAGTAAGGTTAAGTTACGTTCATTGTGCGCGCATGTGCCAGTACATGAGACACAATTCCTTTCCATTCCATGGGATTGATTTTATTGCCCATCTTGAAAAGAAAGAGCCTTGAAAAGAAAGAGCCGAAGGTTCTTGAATTTTGGTTTTATACTCCGATACTTCAATTTTCGGTGATTGGTTGCCCGTTTACCTTGGAAAACGGGGAATTCAGACCGTTCAACACGAAAAATCAAGTAAAACCCGTATAAGCCCTTTACATCTTAAACATTATTTATTACAATAAAAAGCGAATACTTTTTACGCTGGTATCGACGGGAACTTTTGTCAAGTTGTCGCCGCTTATCAACGTTGAGCAAGTGTCACGAGGTGCTTTACCTGCTTTTTGCAAATCGTGAGGGATTGAGAATGGCAAAAAATACGCAAGACCCAACTGTTAAAAAACTGCAACCACTTATCCGTTTCGTGAAGTTATTTTCTCATCCGGTCCGGCTTTTTGTCGTCATGGAACTTCTGGATGGGGACGAATGTTCGGTTGGTTACCTTGTTTCCAGGCTAAAAATTGAATTTTCAGTCGTCTCCAAACATCTCGCGATTTTGAAAAAGGCCGGCATTGTTACGACCATTCGAGATCGCCAATGGGTTTATTATCGCCTTAAGAACGCCGAAATTATCTCGTTCGTCCGGCAACTGCAAAGCCTTCATTTGCCTTTCTCCCGATAGGCCATTTCAGGAATTTATTATGCTCGCAAAGCTTCAAACGTTTTCTTTGCTTGGAATCGAAGCTGTATCCGTTGAGGTCGAAGTCGATATTTCCCAAATCCCTGACAGCAAGATTCTGCTTGTCGGACTCCCTGAAACCGTCGTAAAAGAGAGTACAACCCGGGTTGCGCGATCGATCGTCAATTCCGGTTTTCATGTCCCGATTACCCAGGTCGTTATTAACCTGGCTCCGGCTGACCTTCCCAAGCACGCCGCAACGTTTGATCTGCCCATTGCCCTGGGCTTAATTAGCGATGATACGCATTTGATTCCCGAATATCTGGCTTCTTATGCCATCGTGGGCGAACTTGCGCTCGACGGATCGACCCGCTCGTGTAAAGGCGTACTTGCCATGGCTCTGGCCGCGGCCAAATCCCGGTCGCTCAAAGGTATCCTTGTCCCGTCTGAAAACGCCAAAGAAGCGTCGGTGGTCGAAGGAATTGACGTCATTCCGATTTCTCATCTGTGCCAGGCCGTCGGGTTTCTTTCCGGTGAACTTGAGATGGAGCCGCTTCCCTGTTTGTCCGACGAGGTCTTTGACGCTTTGAACAAATACGAAATCGACTTCGCCGAGGTTCGCGGTCAGGAATCGGCCAAACGGGCTCTGACCGTCGCCGCGGCTGGCGGACACAATATCCTGATGGTTGGCCCGCCCGGTACCGGTAAGACCATGCTCGCCAAACGTTTCTGTACCGTTTTGCCGTCGCTCAATCTGGACGAGTCGCTTGAGACAACGCAAATTTACAGCGCGCTTGGCCGTACCAGTCAGGATACCCCGCTGGTCGTTACACGTCCCTTCCGCGAACCTCATCACACCATCAGCGAAGCCGGACTCGTCGGCGGAGGAAATCCGCCCTCGCCCGGAGAAATCAGTTTGGCGCACAACGGGGTCTTGTTCCTCGACGAGTTGCCCGAGTTCAATCGCCGCACACTGGAGGTCTTGCGTCAGCCGCTCGAAGACGGCAGGGTGACCATTTCCCGGGCAAGTCAATCCAGTACATTTCCCGCCGATTTTATTCTCATTGCCGCACTCAATCCGTGTCCTTGCGGATACCGGAACGATCCAAGAAGAACGTGCCGATGTTCTCCGCAGCAGATCGAAAAGTACATGTCGAAAATCAGTGGACCATTACTCGACCGAATTGACATTCACATTGAAGTTCCGCCGGTCGATTATTCGGAGCTTTCGTCCCGGACCGCGGGAACTTCCAGCGATGACATTCGCCGTCAGGTCATAGCCGCGCGAGCAATTCAAGCCGAACGATTCAAACGAAGCAAGGCCCGGTACAATGCCGACATGACGCACCGTCAGGTTCAAACGTTGTGCCAACTTGATAAGGAAGGACACGCCATTCTGGAAGCGGCCATGACCCGGTTTGGTCTTTCCGCCCGGGCACACGACAAAATATTGCGGGTCGCTCGCACCATCGCCGACCTGGAGCATTCCGAAACCATTCAATGCGAACACCTCCATGAGGCCATCGCTTACCGAACATTGGACAGGAAACTGAACCAATAACCAACAATAGAAACCAACCATTCAATTAAATGAAAGTTCAATCATGACGGAGACAACACCAAAAAAACTTCCCATCGCTGTATTGATTTCCGGGACGGGACGTTCTCTGAATAATTTGATTCATCTGATCAATCAGGACAAGCTTGATTGCGAAATCAAGATCGTGATCGCCAGTACGAAATCAGCCTCGGGTATCCAATACGCAGAAAAGGCGATGATTCCCATTGAAATCATTGAGCGCTCTTATTATGAATCGAGCGAAGGTTTCAGCGAAGCGGTTTTTCAGGAATGCGCTTTGGCCGGTGTGGAACTTGTCGTTCTGGCCGGGTATCTGAAATTGCTTCACGTCCCGGAGCGTTATCACAACAAAGTGGTGAACATTCATCCGTCGCTTGTTCCCAGTTTCAGCGGTAAGGGTTTTTACGGGCACAAGGTTCACGACGCGGCTTTGGAACACGGGGTCCGCGTGACAGGTTGCACCGTTCACTTTGTCGATAATGATTATGATCGCGGTCCGGTCATTCTTCAACGTATTGTACCGGTCTACGATACCGACGACACGCAGACGCTCAACGATCGCGTTTTTTATGATGCTGAATGCAAAGCGTATCCGGAAGCGACTCAGCTCCTGGCCGAAGGACGTATTAAGGTCGAAGGTCGAAAAGTCCACATTCTTCCTCCTGTCGATAAGTCCCGTCCAAGAGAGGAAGGCGTTTTTGACGGCCAACAGCCCTCTTCTCCGCCGCAAACCCGTGGTCTCAATTCAGAAGACGAACTTCCGCACCAATTCGGCTGATCTGTTTACTCCGTGCCGTCCCCCCATTCGCTCGGGGGGTGACCATGATGATTATTTTGACGCCCAGCCTGCCCCGGACGCGAAAATTTCCCAGAAAATCCCCTTGTTCACGCTCTTGGACAAGTCCCTTATTGCCCGGCATTGCCCAGAACCGATTTCCACGGCACAACACCTTGGGGCGTTTCGCCTCGTGAGAACGCAAGCAAATTATCGACCGTCT
>JAQVID010000153.1 GCA_028695865.1 Thermoguttaceae bacterium
CCAAAACGTATTAAATGATGACATTTTACTTATTCTCTTGTTCCTTTGGTCAGTCGCTCATCGCTCCGGCCAAAACTGTTAATAGTCGGCTATAATATACAGGAGTTCGGGGAAGAATGCAAGTCTTGCTGTGGATACTGCCGCGTCAATTTTGAAAAACGCGAAATGCAGTATCCAAAAACCAACCCGAAGGCCCGGCCTGTCAAAAGGGAGAAATAACCCGGGCTTTGAATCAGTACAGAGTTAAAACAGAATGCTGACAGCTCAATAATTTTCGACTCAATAATTCTCGGCCTTGATCTGGAAATAGGATTGAGGATGGTTGCAAACCGGGCAAATTTCGGGAGCCTTTTTGCCGATAACAACGTGTCCGCAATTGGCGCACTGCCAAATCATGTCGCCGTCACGCGAGAATACGATTCCTTGCTCAATATTTGCAAGGAGCTTACGGTAACGCTCTTCATGTTCTTTTTCGATCTTGGCAACCATGGAGAACAGGAACGCGATCTTGTCGAAACCTTCGTCTTTGGCTTCCCGGGCGAATTGAGCATACATGTCGGTCCACTCATAATGTTCGCCATCGGCAGCATCTTTCAAATTCGTAATCGTGTCAGGGATGTCTTCTCCGTGAAGCAGCTTGAACCAAATTTTGGCATGCTCTCGTTCGTTGCCCGCGGTTTCTTCAAAAAGATTGGCGATTTGGTTATAACCTTCTTTTCGCGCCTTGGAAGCATAGTATGTGTACTTGTTCCTGGCTTGCGATTCCCCGGCAAAAGCCGCTTGCAAATTCGCTTCCGTCTTCGAGCCCTTCAATTCCGGCATTTCATATTCCTTTCAAATCAGGGGTAATTCCATTGATTTAAACTGAGTAATACACACAGGTTGTGTGTTTTACGCAAGTTTAAACAGTTTTTTGCTGTTCGAGCAGGTTTTAATCTGTTCCACACAATATATATTATAACAATTTGTATTTTTTGGCAAGCCACGGCGGGAACAGTGCACAAAATGTCGCGATTTTCCAAAAAATCCCCCTGTGGAGGGGGAACGTTGGAAAACGCGGCGCTTTTGCGACAGAACAACTTGACGTGCAGAGAGCGACTTTTTGCAGAGGGCGGGTTTTGCAGAGAGCGGGTTTTGCAGAGAGCGGGTTTTGCAGAGGGCGAGCACTGGAGTGCGGGGGCCAGCAGCCGCTTTTGTACGCGTCAAATAAGGGTAACGCGGGAGAAAAGTTCCCGGTTTGACCTTTTGCGGTATAACACGCAATCGCTTCGATTAACCGCGCAAGAGGTTCCCGTATGGCAGGCATGGGCCTGCTGTGCCTGCCGTGCCTGTCGTATCCCTGTTACGCGATTCCCCCCAAAAATTCCGACTTCTTCAAGCACGACCGGCAGAATGCCCCGTTCTCCAAAGGCAAACGGGGAGCAATCCGGGAAGATTATTCCACGGTAACGAACACATGCATATTTGCCTTGACGCCGATGGAATTCGTATGTTCAGCGTGCGCGATATACGTTCCGGGCTTGGCGTACTTGTGCTTGACAATGGCGTATCCGGTCGGATTGGTCCTGTCGCGATTGCCGTCTGATTTCAGATGAGCGATGGGCGAACCATCGCCGAAGTCAAGCGTTTCATTCCAGGCGTCGGTCCAGGATGAACGAACTTTGAATGTGACCTCTTGACCCGGCTTAATATCGAACGTCGGGTAATACGCCAGGTGAATGCGCGGAACGGAGGCAATCGCTCGTTTCGGAGGATTCTTGACCATCGCCGGAGTGAAAATAACGGACAAAACGGCATCGTATTCGACGTTCCCTTGGGAATCGGTTACTTTGAGAATTTCGCTCCATGCGCCCGGCTTGTCGTAAACGATTTCGACTTCTTTCCCGGAAAGTTTTTTGCCGTTTGAGCATATCCATTCATAGGAGACAATCTTACCGCGTGCCGCTTTGGAGTGAGCGCCACTCAAGATGAATTTCTCGCCGACGATGCCTGTATGATGAGGTCGGGCGACGGCAAGGAGTTTCGGCTTGTACTCATTCCAATAGGCTTCGAAGACATAGGGATAGGCTTGCAGATCGCCCCAGAGTCCGGTGCACTGATTCGTCAAGATTCCCAAGTGCAAATGGGACCATCCGCCACTGTAGCCGGCGGGACCTTCTTTACCGATTTTGGCAATGACCTGACCGGCCTTGACGCTTTGGCCGGGCTTTACGAAGATTTTATTCAGATGGGAATAACGATAGTACCATCCGCGGCCATCGAGGAGCCAAACGCCGTCCACATGTGTTACGACCGGTTCTTTATCGAACTGGGGCAGTGTATGATCGGCCGCCGAGACAATAAGTCCATCGGCCATGGCAACGACGTCAACATCGCCTTCCGAGCCGGCGAAATCCAGTCCGTAGTGATAATAGAAACTTGTTGTGCCCGGCGCATCTCCACCGCCGACAAAGACCGGTTCATTACACATCTGGGAGGCGGAGGCCAAATACTTTTGTTTGACCGGATAAACGAACGTTCCAGGAACGGTAAGCGGTGAATCTTTCGGCCAGAGTCGGAATCGGGCGTCTTTTTTCATTCCCCAATAGTTGATCAACCCGTTTGGATACGGCATACTGGTTGTAACATAACCATAAGTCGAAGGGCAATCGATTTTCAAACCGGAGACGGATTTTTCCGACGGGTTTTTGAGTCCATCGCGATTTTTTTTCGGCATGGCCTGAAATTCCACAGGAAGCGAATAATCGCCTGACGTGAGTGCCAGTGGTTGACCATTGATCTCGACCATGATATCGACCAGTCGAATCGCCCCGATGACAGAATCTTTTCGTTCCGAGACCGAAACGAGTTTGAGATTGACCGAAGTTCCATCGGAGAGCGAGACCTTTTGCGTTTCGCCTGTATTGAGTTCAACGACCGTCTCATTTTGCGCGACCGGTTTGGGGAGCGTATATGTTTCCGCAGCCTGCACGGCATTGTTTTCTGACAGTATCATTGACACAAGAAAAAGAATCGCGAGCAAATATTTCATTTTATTGTTCCCTTTTGTTTTCATGATTCAGTCTCCTTATCGCACCGATGTTTTTTGTTCAAGAGGTTTTCCTTCGGTTCGCACCGTCACACGAAAACGCATCTGGTCCCATTCTTCTTTTTCGCAAGTGAAAGACAGAAGGTTATTCCCTTTTTTGAGTGGAGCAAGCGAACCGACCGGCGTGACTTTTTGGAGTTCTTTGCCCATCCAACTGTACAGGCGGCAATCGTCTTTCGATTTCATTTCCAGATACATGCCCGGCGTCATGGTGACCGGGAAGAGCGTGTCCTGACCGTTGATTCGAAGAATCGGATTTTGCAACTTGGCAGGCAAGATCGGAATCGCGGCGACCGGACCGATCAGAACACGGCACTCGCGGCTGGCCGGAACGTTGTTGCACCAGAGCTGGAACTCTTTGATTTTGTGATAATCGGCTCGTCCGCTGTGGTGATTATAAACATAATACCCGAACGATTTCGGCCAATAGTAATCACTCATTGCGCTTGAGTCGGATTCCACCAGCACGAAATATTTCCAACCCGTAAAGTCAATTTTAATCAGGTGACTCGACCGGAATTCGGCAAAGCCCGCTTCGGTCGCCAGTCGGAAGTCGATAACCTGTCCGTTTCCGTCGCCACAGACCCAAACGCCAATGGCTTGCCGATTATCCAAATTGAGTGGTTCGTCAAAGGTTCGAATCAGTGAGCACCAAGACGCGTCTTTGCGAGACTTGCCGTCGTTTTTGGCGACAAGTTCCATCGCGGGCTCGACCGTTGCCGGAACTTTTTCTTTCGTTGTTTTCAGCGAAAGACTTGTACCTGGCGCGGTCTTGTCCGGGATCATCGTTTTACATGTGTCGCAGTTGACAAGATCAATTCGCTTGGAATCGAAATATTCGCCTGTGGCGTAAAGTGCTTCGATTCGAAGCTTCGGAACTTGCGTGTCCAGCGTGTTTTCAACGTTCCAGCGGTGACTGGGGCATTCCACGGAATGAATGCGTCCGGTGTGCTTCTGAAAGACGACCGGTTTGAAATTCCATCGCCCGTCTTGCTGCTTGAAGAGTGTAAACTCCTTGCCCGGAACACGAAGTTGGGCAAGAATCGACTCGTCAAAATAATTAGCATGACGAAGTTCCTCGTACAGCCGGACGATTTCCATGAATTTGGGAATGTTCGGACGTTGTGCAAACATGTTGTCGTCCAACGTTCCAGTCGTTGACAAACCTGCGTTATTGGCAAGCAATTTGCAGCACAAGTATTCGATATCGTCGTCGTACATGATATCGAGTTTGGCAGAGAACCAGGACGCAAAACTCCACCAGCCCATTTGGAACGGAAGGTAAAGTCCGGACCCTTTCATGGAACCGTATTTCTCAATATCGGCAATGGAACCGTTCCAAAATCCATGCTGATGTTCCACTCCTTCTTTCATGGAAGTCATGTGAATGTCGATAAAGCGTTTATAGCCGCGGTTCACCATGTCCCAGGCCTGATAGCGACTCCGATAGTGCCACCAGTGATGCGTCATGCCCGCATATTCCAGACCGATGGGACGCTTTACGTTTTTCATAAGCTCGAAAACGAATTGACCTCCATAATACCAGTAGTTTTCTTCGCCCCACATGTATTTCATCCCTTCAATAGCGTCGAGATAAACACCGTCCAGCCCACATTCGTTGACAATTTGAGCCGCCTGTCGCGCCATATCATAATACAGTTTTGAATCCGGACGGGCAACGTACATTGTTCTCCAAAATGTCTTGAGGAATCCAACTTGACTTCCCGCCGTGTGGGCCGCCATATGTGTTCCATGGAATCCGCGCGTACAGCCGGTGAACTTGAACGGCGCTTCCCGGGTTACATCGGTAAACTCAATAATCTCGTTGCCGATTCGTATGGTTCGATTACCGACATGAACATAACCTTGATCCGTCGAAACATCGCGTGTCGATTCGTTCACGACAATTTCGGTTGCCTTTTCGTCAATCGGTTGGGCGAGTGTAAAAGTTGAAATTACATCCAAATCGGGATGGGGGATGGGGGTGACCAGATTGGAGTCCCTGCTGATGAACGCGCTGTAATGATGTAAAATTACGGAAATACCATTGGCTTTGAGTCGAGCAACCATTCTTTTGAACGACTTCCAACCTTCCGGGAAATTCTTCTTGTTAAGCTCATAACTTCCGTAAAGAAAATGAAACGGTCGCTTGCCGGTTGGATCGAGCGTGTCGAGCCCGCGAATGTCGAGTTGGGTGAAGCCAAGCATCTTGCACAGCTTGATCACCTGATCGACATTGTCTTCGTTGATTGTTCCAAAGTTCATCAGATAAGAGCCGTATCCGTCTTGCGAATCCATGGCCCAGGCACCGCCTTTGGTCGACAGGGGGATATCGACCGCGTCTGTTTTCATGGTGTCGCGGATGGCGGTCAGTATCGATTTTTGCGGAACGCCGATCATGGCCGCTTTGGCGTTTTTCAGTTCAAAACGACTGTAACACGTTGCCCAAAGTTTGGAATGAAGGGCCGGAAGCTGATGAACATGCGTATGGGGATTGAGCGACAAACAGCACGCGGCAAACGGCTCGTTCGGCTTGGCGTCGAGTGACAATACGACGTTGACAAAAGTGAGCGAATCAGGCTGGCCCGACACGTTTTGAACTTGCAGAACAAGTCGGTCGTCGCGAATCGTTACGGCCACGGTCGCGGTAATTCCACCGGAAAAGTCAAGCTTCAGAATCGACTTATTGAACGTAACCCGAGTGGGACAAAGCGTCTTGCCGTTTTTGACGGCCAAGGCACAGACGCTGTCTTGCCCCGCCGCGTCCTTCTTAAGATAATCGCGACCGGATGCCCGATCAATGAACGCAACGTTTATTCCCGCCGAATCAATACGGTAAGAAAACGTTCCGGTCTCCAGTATAATATCATGTTGCTGGTCGCGGGAGGCACCCCACGCAGTACCGACCGCAAGGTGCAAGCAGAACATAGTGATCACTCCTGCCAACAGGGCAATAAAACCGGCAACCCGACCTGAACAGATTCGTCTCATGAGCAAAAATCCTTTCCAAATGAAGTGAACTTAACCAAAACCGGCCACAGTTGGAACCTTTAATATAACAGAGGCTGTTGCCCTAATCTATAGAGAAATTTCGTCATCAGATTACGATATTTCATCACCAGAGTACTCAAAAAAAGCTTCGATTATGTTGTATATCATGTTATATCCTGGTGTTTTATGTACTTATGTTCTGACATTGAACTTTTGAGTGTTGACAAAGTTGTTTACGTGGAGTATAATTAAACTGGAAGATATAAGGAGAAGGTACAGGGAACCGGGGCATTTTTCATTTTCGTCAAGGGAGAATTATGGTGGGAGATCAAGACAAACTGGATATTTCGTTCTTGCGATTGTTCAATATCGTCGATGCTCTTCGCGCTTCCGGTATGAAGGCAATGGGGAAGAAGAATATTGATTTGCTCGTCAATCTGACCTGGCGACAGGAACGGGCCTTGTTCGTCGTCTGCAATGGAGAAGAGACGACGCCAGAAGGAATCTGCTTGAAAGACCTTGCCCGGGAACTGAAAACAACCATTCCGGTAACGTCTGTTTTGGTTCAAGGCATGGTCCGTAAAAATCTTTTCCGGCGCGAGCCCTCGCCGCGCGACAGACGAAGCCGATGTCTTCTGTTAACCCCGTTCGGGCGCGAAACACTTGATCTGTGCAAAAAAAATATTCGACAGGTCTCTGCCGAACTCTTGGAAGGATTGACGCAAAAAGAACGGACGTCGTTCGCGAAAATCATTGCTCATTTTCACGAACGACTTGTCGAACGTCAGGAAGAACTGGACGATTGAGGCGACGTTCTTTTTCAGACGTTGATCGATTCGCCCTCTGTTTTGGCCACGCAAACGGCGCAACATGTGTCGCCGTAAATATTGACGGTGGTGCGGCACATGTCCAGAATTCGATCCGTGACGAGAATGAGTCCGATTCCTTCGATGGGCAGACCGACGGCGTTTAAAATCACGGTAATCATAACAAGACTGGCCATGGGAATCCCTGCGCAGCCCATGGCGGTAAGCAGCGCCGTAATCGTGATAAT
>JAQVID010000154.1 GCA_028695865.1 Thermoguttaceae bacterium
CAGTCGTAACCGATTTCGTTCGGCTCTCCGGACTCAAGACGACATTGCCCTTGAAGTGGTGCGCTCTGACCGAACTTGAAGTTTGGGGTACATCCAACGAATGATTTAATCGCAGTGATTTAATCGCAGTGATTTAATCGCAGTGATTTTACAGTAACGGTAAAACAGGAAACGAACAAGAGCAACCGGGGAACGAGAGTCCCCGGGTTGGGTCAAGAGTCTGTACGTCGCAGACTTGTCACGAGTCTCGTCATGAGTCCAAGATCAATAATCTTTATGACTTCCAGGAGCGACCACCGGATAGAGTCCGTTCGGACCGGGCTTGGTGAGCAGATCGGCTTGTGGGAACTTGTCGAGCGAAAGACCTTCGAGTGTCGGCTTGAGTTGGAACTTGCTGTCAAAGAGTTCCTTGTAAGTAACGCGCTGACCAGAGCGACTGGCAACCATACCCATAATCGCGACCATGGTCGAATGCGACATGCGGAAACCATCGTTAATCGGTTTGTTGTTCATGATCGATTGGAAGAGTTCAAAATGTTCCTGCTCGGTCATTGGTCGTTCCGGTTTCTTGTCGCCGGTGGTCCAGATTTCGTTGCCTTTCAGGTCGGTAATCACTGGCGGACGGGCACCATGCCACCAGCAATGTCCCTTCGTTCCGTGGAGAACGTCACGGGTAATGGAGTAGCACTTGAGCGCGGCACGAGTCATACCGTAAATACGGCGTCCGTCGGCATATTCAAAAATTACACCGGTATGGTCGAACATATCGCCCATTTCGGGAATAAACGACGAACTGCGTCCACCGACTCCGTAGCATGCTTCCGGCAGGTCTTCATTCATGACGCCAAGCACCGAGTCAATATTATGGAGCAAAGATTGAAGAATTTCGTCGCCTGTAAGCCAGGTAAAATGGTACCAGTTACGGAACTGATATTCCACTTCGGACCATTCGGGCAATCGGGGCACAAGGTGATACGGTACGCGGATGTAATTGCATTCGCCCGCGAGCACTTCACCAATGAGTCCGTCACGAATTTTCGCGATGGATTGACGTCGGAGCAGGTCATAACGATAGCAAAGGCCGGAGACGATGGCCGTTTTGTTCTTTTTGGCCAATTCGGCCGCTTCGAGCATCTGATGAACGCCGGCAGCGTCAATCCCGTGCGGCTTTTCGGTGAAGACATGCTTCTTGGCCTTGACCGCTTCATAAGTATAGAACGGATGAAAACGGGAAGTACACGCGATCAAAACAACATCCGCATCGGCAATGACACCCTTGTATCCGTCGAGACCAACATAAAGACGATTGTCCGGGACATCGACACGACCTTTGAATTGCGGGGCTTCATAAATTGCTTTGTGCGCCGCTTTTGCCCGATCAGGGAACAATTCGGCCATTGCAACCAATTTGGCGTTCGGATTGGCGTCCAGACAGTTTCGGGTCGCGCCCATACCACGACCACCACAACCAATGACACCGATTTTGAGAACATCCGACCCGGCGGCATGAACATGTTGACCGGCTCCCAAACCGAGAGCCATGGCGGAACCCACCGCCGTGCTGGTCTTAAGAAAATCTCTTCGTGAAGTCATTATTACTCACTCCATTTTGTTAGAAACATAACAGGTTAAATTGATTCACTTTTTTCGCGAATCATTCAGAAACGCGAAGAAAATGTTTCCTTCCCAATTAAAATCCGGATCGAGTAACTCAATCCAAATTAACGATAATAATTGTTTTAACACAAACAATCGCACAAGTAAAGCTTTTACGAGAAAAAATCGCAAAATTTTAATTGAGATTGCAATAGTTTGACAAAAATCACTTCATTTCGCTTTGATCATCCTGGCGAAGCAACTCACAAACCGCTTCCAACGACTGCGGAATGGCCTTCATTGCCCCAATAGTTGTTACGAAATTCGTGTCGCCGTTCCAACGTGGGACAATATGCCAATGCAAATGCCCGGGCACACCGGCTCCGGCGACCCGTCCCAAATTCAGACCGACATTGAAGCCTTCGGCATTCATAAGCCGCCGAATCTGCTCGACACGGCGTGTGAGTTGCCGCGAAATCTCTTCCCATTCCAAAATCGTCAGGTCGCTCAAGTTGGCAATATGCCGCCGTGGGGCAATAAGCAAATGACCATTATTATACGGATAACGATTCAAAAGAGTCATGACCGATTCTGAACGGTGCACAATATATCGGGCGGGAAACTGCTGCTGCGGGCAGACTGCCGCCTGACACAAAAAGCAGTCGTCTTTTCCCCCGTCGAGTAAAGGAGGAAGCAACGCGTTCCGGGCGGCTTCCTCGGCTTTTTCCTTTTCGTGGTCCCCGGTAATATAGGCCATGCGCCAAGGCGCCCAAATAATATCCATACGATGATCGGTCATGTTTGTTACACTCTTTCAACTGATTTTCAATTATCTTAAAATGAAATATTGAGCTTAAACCTGTTTTAAAATACAATACGTACTACAGGGCCGTTCCGAGGAATTGCTTGAATTCGGGAGCAAGAGCCTGAGCCCAGCGTCGATATCCTTCCGTACTCAAATGAATACGGTCGGGCATGATTTCCTTGGTGATTGTTCGGTCTTTTTCCTGGAAAACACGACTAATATCCTTAATGGTTACGTAGTTTAAATCGCGCAGGAAATACGGCATTACATCGTTCAAGGCATCGACACGCGGCTGTCGCGGATCGCCGTTTTTGAGCGTTAGCGTCGTAATGGGATAAACTTTAAGAACAACGATTTTAGCCTTGGGGCATTTTTCGTGAACCTTTTGGCAAATTTTGCGAATACCAAAAGCAACTTCCCCAGCCTTAAAATCGTCCGCGGCAGTATTATTTACGCCAATGAGAACGACGGCCATTTTCGGCGATACTTTGCTGAAATCGAGTTTTTCAAGACGCCAGAGAACGTGCTGCGTTCGGTCGCCGTCGATTCCCAAATTCACGGGATTATATTTGGCAAGCGGCCCGGTCCAAACAGACCAGCCATTGTGTTCATATTCGAACTTGGGCGGTCTGGGCGTCTTCAGATTCCAACGATTTGTGATGGAGTCGCCAATGAAAAGAAGGTCGCATTTGCCGGTATCCAGCGCGATTTGCTCGTTTTCAAAAACCTGACGAAGCCACTTGACATTATTACGATTTTCGTTGTCCGCAACGGCAACGGCAGGAGTTTCGCCGAGTCCTTCCATAATCTTCGCTTCGAGCGCTTTGGCCCAAATCAAATAACCTTCGGCGTCGGGATGAAGAAAATCAGGCATGAGGTCTTTGGGAAGCGTTCCATCTGCCGTCAAATAGTATTTGCCAATGGAGTCGAGTTCGACGTTTTCCATATTGACAATTTCTTTTCGCAATCCGGCATTGATTTCTTCAACAGCCAATCTCATTGGGTCGTTTGCTTTTTCGCCACGCGGAAAGACTTCCAAAACGAGAATTTTCATTTTGGGGAATTTTTCTTTTAGAATGGAAACGATCTTTTTGATTCCTTCCACGGTTTGGGCCGCGGTCGACGACTTGTGACCGATATTGTTCGTTCCGATCATGACCACAGCCATTTTCGGCGAAATCTTGTCCAACGGGGCATTGAGCAGCCGCCAAATCACATGCTCTGTCCGATCGCCGCCGATACCAAAATTGAGCGCGTTTCGACGACCGTAGAATTGATCCCACACGGCATAATTATCCGCCTTGCGATCCCAACCGTGGGTAATGGAATCACCAATCATCATAAGATCGACATTTCCTTTTTTAATACGTTGGCACTGAAGCTCGAATCGCTCCTTCCACCAGCCTTGGTCCATGTGATCCGCCGGAACTATGGCAGGATTCTCGACGGCAGCCGCCTTGGGCGTCTCGTCTGCAAACGCCGATGAAGCAAAAAGCAAGAGCAGACCGACAAACAACAATCGGGTCGTTTTCATGACATCTCCTTAACGTAAAATATTCATCCAGGTAGTTTTATCGAAGCAGGTTCTCCCACTTCGACAATCAAACCGGCACTCACGGCGAAAAAACCTGCATCGCCGGCGGCCGTCCGATTTTTCATTACTCAATATCATAACACATTCAAAAACGTTTTACAATGGCGAATAAATTCCTTTTACCGGAACAGGCATTTGATACTTTTCAAAAAAATGATATACTATACTGTCGATAGCGAGATTTTCCACGACGGGCTTCCCGCTTGCCTTCGAAAAACGGGGGGGCAGGCCGCGGAACACGAAAAATCAAGTAAACGTCATGTCTTGGAGTTGCCCGGGTGTAATCCGGGCGGGTGGTTCATACTTCAAGTGCTCGTGAAAACGAGCTGTTTATCATTATAAGGAGATGTAATAATGAGTCGCAAAGCCCTTGTCGCCTGTTTTTCATGCAGTGGAATAACCAAAAAAGTCGCGACGAAATTGGCTGGTGTCGCGAAGGCGGACTTTTTTGAAATCGCTCCGGAAGTACCATATACTCCTGCCGATTTGAATTGGCAAAACCAAAACAGCCGCAGCTCGGTCGAAATGCGGGACGCAAAATCGCGTCCCGCCCTTGTCGGAAAAGTCGAAAACATGAGTGATTACGACATCGTTTTTCTTGGCTTTCCGATCTGGTGGTATGTCGCGCCGACCATTATCAATACATTTTTGGAAAGTTACGACTTTGCCGGGAAAACGATTGTTCTTTTCGCGACATCCGGAGGAAGCGGTTTTGGTAAAACGGTCGAGAAACTCCGCGCAAGTGTGCCTGGCACAACCGTTATGATTGAGGGAAAACTTTTCAACGGTCCTTGTCAAGAGCACGATTTATCCGCTTGGCTTGAGAGTCTTCATCTGTGATTCCTGAAAAAACACAACGTTAATGAACCCCTTTTTGCATAAGGAAATACAAAATGCGAAACGCTGATCGTGAAGTCAAAAATAAAGCCGATATTATTTCCATTTTAGACCGCTGTCCGGTACTGCATGTTGCGATTCCGGACGATCCGGCACCGTATATTGTCCCGGTCAACTACGCCTGGACCTGGAACGAGGAATGGCCTGTTCTGTATTTTCACTCCGCGACACAAGGCAAAAAGATCGAACTTTTAATGAGCTTGCCGCAAGTCGGCTTCGAAGCGGAGCGGCTCATTGAAGTTTTTAAGGGCGAATCCCCTTGCCAATGCGGGGCGTATTACGAAAGTATCATTGGACAGGGAACCTCGCTACCCGTCGAAGACGCTCTCGAAAAGAAAGCCGCCATGGACCTGATTATGCACCGATACGGCTGGCTGAAGGCAATGGAATATCATCCGGCAACCTTTGATCACATGATCATTGTCAAAATCAAGGTCTCTTCGCTCCACGCCAAGCACCTGTTGCCCCATTAACGCGAAAAATAAAAAATGTTGCGATAAATGCTGCGGCAAATGTTCCTGTGACAGAGATTTGCAAAAATCTGCGTGTCTAACCTTCCTGCCCATCGTAACAGACCACAACATATATTATATGGCCGACCATGCCTCAAAATATGCGGCGACGCGAATCGCTGCATTTGCGGATATTTTCTGGACCGCCTTTTTTTGCGTGGTGATTGTTGTACGATTGAATTTTACCCCTCTCAAGTTGCCGATTTTCCAATTTTTCGGTGATTCACACCCCGTTTACATCCGGAAAACTCGGGCGGCAGGCTGTTGGTATGAACTTTCGAATGATACCTCTGGCAGGGGTCCCGACGCGAGAAATCACGTAAAAGTGGTATATTCAGCTCTTTTATCCTGATACGCAACCAGACGTTAACCAATCCCTATCCGGGTACCTCCTTGAAAAAAGCCGCACGTGTGGTCTAATATCATCAATACTGGGCCTATATGGCTTCCAAATAATCAATAAAAAGGATTAGGGTACACACGTATGACAGAAGTAAACGATAATCAAGTAAGCGAACAACATGAAGCCCCGAAGACGCCCAAGGCGTTGCCGGTCGTGCTGGCGTTGTTTGCCGTTTTTGTGATTTATCTCTTGATGGCCGCTGCCGGTTTGCCCCAAAAATGGAGCAATGCCGTACTTGAAGCCGATCATCACGAAGCCGCCGCGCAAACAGATCACGCCGCAGCCCCCGCCGTTCAGACTGCCGACAAAGCCAATGCCGACAAAGCCAATGCCGGCAAAGCGGATGCCGCTCAAAATGTTGAAAAAGCAGACGCGAAAGCTCCTGCAAAAACGGAAGAGGCACACCAATCAGAACACGCGGTGGGAGCGCCCCCAATTTGGACCGTGATCCCATTTTGTCTGCTCCTGCTTTGTATTGCCATTTTGCCGCTCATTAAAGCGACAGAACACTGGTGGGAAAGCAATTTTCACCGATTTTTGGTTGCGGCCGGTCTGGGTCTGATTATTCTATTATATTATACATTCATGTGCGATTTTCCGATTGCCATGCACTGGCCGGTTCATTCGATTGTGACGCCAGAGCAAGGTTCGCTCGCGATGGGTTGGACCATTATCGTCAACGCGATTATTAACGACTATGTTCCGTTTATAGTGCTTCTTTTTGCTCTTTTTACGATTTCCGGTGGTATTCGTATCTCGGGCGACCTGAAAGCATCGCCGTTTGTTAATACGGTCATTATTGCCATTGGCGCTACCCTGGCCAGTTTCGTAGGAACGACGGCCGCGGCCATGCTCCTGATTCGTCTTCTTCTGGAAACGAACAAAGAGCGTAAATACAAAGCTCATACAGTAATATTTTTCATTTTTTGCGCATGTAACTGCGGTGGTTGCCTTTTGCCGATCGGTGACCCGCCGCTCTTCCTGGGATACCTCAAAGGAGTCAATTTCCTTTGGACGTTCCAGCTGTGGAAAGAATGGTTATTCGTGAATGGAATCGTTTTGCTTGTTTACTTCCTGTGGGATTCACTCTGGTTCTATCGTCGTGAAACCGACCTCAACAAAGCGTTGGACAAAGTGGAACGAACGCCGCTTCGCATTAGCGGCTGGTTCCCGAATTTGTTCTGCTTAATGGGCGTGGTTGCGGCAGTCATGTTCCTTGCACCAGGCAAGACCCTTGGTTCGTTCAATCCGTGGATGTTCCTTCGCGAAATTGCCCAGTTGGTCATGGTCGCTGTTTCGCTTTC
>JAQVID010000155.1 GCA_028695865.1 Thermoguttaceae bacterium
AATCTGTTCAATCACCTCACGATTACTGGCGTCCGCGACATGAATCAGGAGGTCCGCCGAAGTCGCTTCAGAAAGAGTCGCGCGAAAACTCGCCACCAGATGATGCGGCAGGTCGCGAATAAAACCAACGGTATCGCTCAACAGTACAGGCCCCCAACCGGGCAAAAACCAGCGCCGCGTTCGGGTATCCAACGTCGCGAATAAAAGATCGTCGGCATAGACATCGGCTTGGGTCATGCGGTTCAAAAGGGTACTCTTGCCCGCATTGGTATAACCGACCAAACAGACCGTCCTGGCTCCTTTGCGGTTCTCCACTTCCCGCTGACGACGCTTGTGAATCGCCTCCAATTCTTTTTTCAAGTCGCCTATCCGCTCCTGAGCAATACGCCGGTCCACTTCCAACTGCTTTTCGCCCGGGCCGCGAAGTCCAACCCCGCCCCCTACCTGCCGTTCCAGGTGGGTCCACATCCGCTTCAATCGCGGCAGTGAATACTCCAACTGGGCAAGCTCGACAGCAAGACGAGCCTCGTGCGTCTGTGCCCGACTGGCAAAAATATCCAAAATCAGTTCCGTGCGGTCAATAACCTTGACCTTGAGAAATTGCTCCAAATTACGCGTCTGGTTTGGGGCAAGGTCATTGTCGAAAATCACGACGTCGGCCCCTGAAGCGTGCGTCAGCCCCTCCAGTTCTTCAACCTTTCCTTTTCCTATATAATACGCGATATCCGGCTTGCTTCGACGCTGGACCATTGTTCCCACCGGATCAACCATGGCGGCCTTGGCCAAACCTCGAAGTTCGTCAAGCGGCTGTTCAGATGTCCCCTGCCCCGGCAAATAGGCGCCTACCAGTATGGCTTTTTCATTCTCCACACTATCCCGTCGCGTCATTTTATCAGCGTGCGTCGAAGCGCCAAAACGCTCTGTACTGTAACTGTCGTCGCCAAAGACGTCAAAAGAATTCATTCCGGAATCATCAGAATCATCTGAATCTTCTGAATCATCTTCGTTTTCATCACTCGTTTCAGAAAGAATTTCATCACTCTCTTCGCTCGGGGACACTTGTGCAGAATCGGAATCGCGCGGAGAACGCTTGTTTCGAAACTGTTTTTCCTCGTCCCTGTTCCGTTGTCCCGGGTTCTTGGGGCTCATTCGATGACTCATTTATACCTCGTAAATATATTTCTGCTTCTCTATTCTTTTTTCCGCTGCTCACCATAGCAATGTACCATCAATATACAGTATACGCTCTGTAGCAAAATCTTCAATACGTATAATATTCACGCTTTTTCAGTTCCCCCCTGTTTTCATTTGTTTGAATTCGTATATAATTAAAATAGTAAAGGTAAATTAAACACCGGTATTATAATATAGTACTCGTGTTAAATATAAATACACATTTCACATTTAGCTCTGTGTGTCGTTGTACGCTTACGTTTCAGCGACATGAAGATAAAAGAGGTTGGCTTTGCTCCTCTTTTGGTGGGAAAACAGGCATTATTTTGAAACTTTTAGCGTTGGAAACAACAGATCGTCAGGGTACGGTCGCCGCATTTGAGGATGGAATGCTCCAGCTTGAAGCGCCACTGTCCCCCCAAGATAAACGCAGTGCTCAAACGTTGGTTCCTTCGATTCAACAGCTTTTTTCCGAGCTAAACTGGTCTTTTGCTCAGTTGGATGCCGTCGCGGTCGCAATTGGTCCCGGATCGTTCACCGGTCTTCGTGTCGGTGTAACGACGGCCAAAACAATTGCTTATACGCTTGCGATTCCTGTGCTGGGTATCAATACACTTGACGCCATGGCCTGCGGACTGGGTACAACGTGTAAAGACCGGATTGTGACCACCGGTATCGACGCTCAACGTCAAGACATTGCCGCTGCTTTTTATTATATTGACGAACAGGGACAAATCGTTCGGTTATCGGACGGTTATCAGGTTATACCCGTTGTCAATTGGCTAAATGATGAAAAAAGCACAGACGATTCAAAAAATAAAGAATACGAAAAGAATACGGAAAGAGGAAATCTTTTCTATTCCGGCCTAGTTTATCAGAAGATACAGGCGGCTTGGTCAAAAGATTACATTTTTTGCAGTCCGATCCTGAAACGCTGGCAAACACGCGTATCAGCGGATATTCAATGTCGCTTCGCGGCACAAGAATATTGGGCTCCAAAATCTTGTTTTGTTGCGCAACTCGCTTACGAACGGATGTTGCGAAACGAAACAGACAACTTGTGGTCGCTCTCGCCTTTGTATTCGCGTCCCAGCGCGGCAGAGGAACGAGCGGCTCAAAAATCGGGTTAGAATGACTGAACATTTAAGTCCGAGAGGCAGTCAGTCACACTTAAGTTTGACTGACCGCTATTGTAAGGGCTGCCCCCCGTTTCCTGTGGAAAGCAGGGGAAACACAGAAAAAACGAATAATCGGTAGTTATGTAGTTATATAGATCAGGTTTTATCAGTAATTTTTAGTAAAACGGAGAGACAACAGATATGGATTCACAGAATGTAGAAATCAGTTGGCACGATTTTGCCGTTCCACGAGCGGACAAAGAACAGCTTAACGGTAACAAGGGATGTATTGTCTGGTTCACAGGCTTGAGTGCCAGTGGCAAGAGCACGATCGCCAATCTGGTCGATCATAAGCTTCACTTGCTTGGCAAGCGAAGTTTCGTGCTGGACGGCGACAATGTGCGACACACGCTCAACGCTCCGCCCGCAAAGCTCGCCGGAGTTCACGGCGAGGAGTTTGCCAAGCGGTTTGGACTTGGTTTTTCGGCTCAGGACCGCGAAGAAAATATTCGTCGTATTGGCGCCGTGGCCAAATTGTTCGCCGAGTCCGGTTGCATTGCCTTAACGGCCTTTATCAGCCCTTATCGTCGTGACCGCGACCGCGTTCGCAATACGATGACCTCAACCGACTTCTTTGAAATCTTCATTGATACGCCCATCGAAGTTTGCGAACAGCGCGATCCGAAAGGACTTTACAAGAAAGCCCGCAGTGGAGAACTCAAAGGCTTTACAGGAATCGACGATCCTTACGAAGCTCCGATTGAACCGGACCTTGTTCTTTCCGGAAGCAATGCTCCTGCCGACGAACTGGCCGACGAAGTTATTTTCTTCCTGAAATCAAAGGGTGTTTTCGTTTCCTGAAACGAAGCCTCTTGATTCATCCGACTCCGCGAACCACTTGTTCTGGTCCGCGGATTTTTTTCGAATTACGGGCAATGTTGATGTATCGTGGGAGTTGCAACCATGATTGTGTTTTTTGTTAAGAGCTTTCTTATACTGCTGGCCCGGTTTCTCAGTGGTGCGTCCGTCCGTTGGGTGGAAAGCCAGCCCGAGCCGTGTCAGCGAGTCTATTTTGCCAATCACACAAGTCATCTGGACGCCATTGTAATTTGGGCCGCTCTTCCCGAAAATGTCCGCGAAAAAACAAAAATGGTTGCCGCAAAAGACTACTGGGACGGTGGACCCATTCGCCGTTTCGTCGCAAAAAAGGTCTTTAAAGCAATCCTCATCGACCGCAAGCATGTCACCAAGCGAAACAATCCCATTTACAGCCTTCTGGACGAAATGGGCGAAGATCATTCCATTATCATTTTTCCGGAAGGCGGACGAAGCAACGACAATCAGGTTCACGATTTCAAAAGCGGACTGTATTATCTTGCCAAAAAAAAACCGGAAATTGAACTCATTCCCGTTTATCTCGATAATATGAATCGTATCCTGCCACGCGGAATGATTTTGCCCGTGCCCATGCTGTCACGAATTGTCTTTGGACCTCCGCTGTGGATCGAAAAAACGGAATGCAAAGAAGCTTTTTTGCAACGCGCTCGCGATGCCGTACTCAAGCTTAAAGAAATGTAAGCAAACCTGTGGTTATCGCGTTTCCGTCAAGCTCACTCATCGTCGTTCCCGACTCACGGTTCGTTGTTCACAATTTACAATTCGCTGTTCACAATTCACCGTGAACAGTTCACTATTCACTGTTCACGGTTTATTCTTTTGTTCTTGACTCTTTATTCTTCACTCGTCATTCGGCTTAAAGCTTTTCGCAAATCGCTTCGGCCATTTCTTGAGTTCCCACCGCTGTCGGATCGTTGCGATCGGCCTTCATGTCATACGTTACCGACTTGCCTTCGCGAACGACTTCTGCCACAGCCTTTTCCAAACGATTCGCCGCGTCAAACTCTTTCATGTGACGCAACATGAGCATACCGGACAGAATGAGAGCGACCGGATTGACCTTGTTAAGCCCTTTGTATTTCGGAGCGCTTCCGTGAGTTGCTTCGAATACGGCTCCGTCTACTCCAATGTTCGCGCCCGGAGCCATACCAAGCCCGCCCACCAGACCGGCACAAAGATCGCTGAGTATGTCACCATACAGATTCGGCAGGGCAATCACGTCGTAAAGCTCCGGCTTCTGCACAAGCTGCATACACATATTATCGACAATACGATCTTCGAATTCGATGTCGGGATACTCCGCGGCGACCTGACGCGCAACTTCCAGAAACAGCCCGTCGGTGTGCTTCATAATGTTCGCTTTGTGAACGGCCGTAACTTTCTTGCGACCATTTTCCCGGGCATACTCGAAAGCCGCCTTGACAAGTCTGTGCGTTCCGAACACGCTAATCGGCTTGATCGAAATACCGGTCTCGTCCGCGGATGTCTGAATTTTGCGACCTGTTGTCAACGAATTGATTTTTTCAAGAAGTTCGGCCGTCTTGGGATCACCCTTTTCAAATTCGATTCCGGCATAAAGGTCTTCTGTATTTTCCCGGAAGATCACGAGGTCAACGGGCACAGAACTAAAGAACGACCGAACACCAGGATAATATTTGCAAGGCCGAACACAAGCAAAAAGGCCAAGTTCCTGTCGCAAATGAACATTGATACTCCGAAAGCCCGTACCAACCGGCGTTGTAATCGGCGCTTTCAAGGCGATACGCGTTCGGCGAATGCTTTCCATAACGGCGTCCGGCAAGGGCGTTCCCGTTCTCTGCATGACATCGATACCAGCTTCCTGAACGTCCCAATTAATCGCGACGCCGGTTGCGTCAATACATTTTCTTGCGGCCTGCGCCAATTCGGGACCCACTCCGTCTCCAGTAATCAATGTAACGTCATAAGCCATGATGAAACCTCACTTTACTTGCTGTCAAATTGTATTAAAACATCGCCCAACACCATACATGGTCTCTCTTTTGCGAAACAGAAAACCACTCACTCTCTATTTTACAATCCAACGCGTTTTGGTCAATTGGGCACCACAGACGCACCGCAAGACGCTGCATACATTTTTGTTGATTTATTTAAATCGTTACGACTAATCGAAAAAAATGAGACAAGAACAATCAGGAACGTGTCCCGCCCTTGATTTTTTTACCGTGTAAAGATACAATGTTATTCAGGTACTTGGCTGATATGCCGATTTCACTTGAATTTGCTTGTTGTACAGCGTTGCGGACCCGATTTTCCCAAAATCAATCGAGAACGCAACAAGTACCAAAACAGACAGGTTAACATTATTCGGTAATGTAATAAGAATATAATGAAAATATAATAATATAATATTGAATCGTCCATAACCAAAACGGCGATTTTTTTACAGACACAACATTCCACCCAACAAGGAAAAATCCCATGACAGAAGGACACGATGACTCGAACCAGAATAAAAAACGTTCTTCCTTAAAACGGCCCAGTCGGCGAACAGCGCTCAAGCAGATCATGGGGCTCCCTGTCTTGGGCGGCTTGAGCGCGGGCTTTGCCTGCGGTTCAGGACTCATGCTCGAAGAAGCTCATCTGCTTGCGGCCGAAGAAGCCAAAAAGACCGCAGCGGCCGGTACTTCCTCCGCTTCTCAAACCGCAGTCGATGGGACGACAGGCGCAACGCGGTTGGCCTGGGAAACGAATCAACTTTCGACACTCAAAAAACAGGTTCCCAAGGGAAAGATTAAAGACCTCCAAATCAGCCGTCTCGTACTCGGCGGAAATCTGATCGGAGGCTGGGCCCATTCGCGCGATTTAATTTACGTTTCCGAATTGATCAAGCGGTATCACACCAAGGAAAAGGTATTCCAAACGTTTCGCATGGCCGAGAAATGCGGGATCAATACATTCATGGGCAACCCTGTCATGTACCCCATGATGTCCGATTACTATACCGAAGGGGGCGGGAAGATTCAGTTCATTTCCGACTGCGGCGGTCGGCGTTCTGTTAAAGAAAATATGCTCGAAGCGATTGACCATGGTTGCGACGCGTGCTATGTTCACGGCGGAATGGCCGACCGACTTGTCGCTGAAGAAAAATATGACGAGATTGCCCAAGCGTTCGAAGCGGTCCGCAAAAACGGCATTCCTGTCGGATTGGGTGCCCATTTTCTCGAAACGTGTCTCGGTGTGGTCAAGCATGGAATCATTCCCGACTTCTGGATGAAGACGTTCCACACAAACAATCATTACTCGGCTCTCTATGGCGAAGGGGGAACGTTCGTTTCGAAGGAATTCGGTAAAGTCGTTCGAACGCGAGGTTCCTATTGTCCCGACCCGTCCGCCGTGCAAAAGTTCATGGAAAAGCGGCCGGAACCGTGGATCGCGTTCAAAGTGTTGGCCGCGGGCGCCATTCATCCCACGCAAGGATTCAAGCACGCCTTCGAAGGCGGCGCCGATTTCATTTGTGTTGGAATTTACGATTTCCAAATGATCGACGACGCAAACTTGTGCAACGATATACTCGACGGAAAGCTCAACCGTACCCGTCCCTGGATTAACGGATAATTCTTATGCCCCAAATAAAAGTGCTTTCCGCGAGCATGATCAATAAGATTGCCGCGGGCGAAGTGATCGAACGACCTGCCAGTGTCGTCAAGGAACTCATGGAAAATTCCATTGATTCCGGCGCGACCCGGATTGAACTGGTCATCGAGCGAAGCGGAACCGATCTGGTCCAGGTCATTGACAACGGATGCGGAATCGCGGCGGAACAATTGGTCCTGGCTCTTTCGCCGCACGCAACAAGCAAGATCGCCGAAGCCGACGACTTATTCCGCATTCGGACGTTTGGTTTTCGCGGTGAAGCACTTGCTTC
>JAQVID010000156.1 GCA_028695865.1 Thermoguttaceae bacterium
GTTGGCAATATCGTCTATATCACTTGCCGAACCCAAAAACATGTTCGTGCTCGAAAGCCAAACGGAACTCTCGAACGTTTGCAACAGTTTTGGACAGGCATTGCGTTCTTTATAGGCTTCGAAATTGAGTTGATCGGCAGTATAAAACTGTTTGTATATATCAGAGGCAAGTGTCGTTCCGATAAGACCCTGGGTATAGAGCGGGTCATTCGGATATCCCCCTGAAACGTGCACGCCTTCGGCACTGAGTGCCCGAACGAACTGATTTCGCGTTAGTCCTTTGAACTGGGCCGAGTCGAAAATAAACGGGCACATGTACCACGAGACGTTTGTGACTCCATCGTAAAGTCGGACCGGTGTGATACCGGGAATCGCGGCCAGTCGCTTGCGAAGTCTTGCCCCGTTTTCGTTGCGAATCTCGTTTTGTCGTTTGAACTTTTTCAGTTGGCAAAGCCCAATGGCCGCCTGATATTCCGCCATACGAATCTTGTTGCCCAACCGATAGGAGTGTATGGTACTCGAATACGTACCGGGCAAAATCTTGCTTGCGTAACCGTAGTTGTGATACGAATAAAGACGGTCCTTGAAATCAGGATCGCTCGTTACGATCGCGCCGCCTTCGCCAATCGGCATGACCTTGCTCGTCTGAAAACTGAAGCAGCCGGCGTTACCGAATGTTCCAAGATTTTTGCCTCGAATGGCCGTTAGGTGTGCCTGACAACAATCTTCAACGATAAACAGATTATGCTCTTTTGCGATCTTCGCAATCGTTTCCATATCCGAAGGAATACCGCAAATGTGAACCGGCAGAATCGCTTTCGTCTTGGGCGTGAGCTTCTTCAAAATCTGCTTGGGGTCAATCTGATATGTTTCCGGGTCTATATCCGCAAAGACCGGCATGGCCCCTTTATACAGAACGCCAAAGATCGAAGCGCTGAACGTATACGGCGAAATAATGACCTCGTCGCCCGGGTGAATGTCAAGTTCCATGAACGAAGCACTCAAAGCGTTTGTCCCATTGACAACCGCCAAACAGCATTCGGCGCCAATGAGTTTGGCCCACTCATTTTCAAATTCGGTGACCAGTTTCGAGCGGGACCACACACCGTTTTTCATTACGTTCGCGATCTGACTGTCGTCGGCAGGGTCCCAATTCGGCCAGTGTGGCCAAGCGTTTTTATGGGCACGTTCCCCACCGAGCAGCGCAGGGAGCGCAGCCGATTTCTTACCAACGTCAGAAGCGGCCTTCGCGCTTCCAATCGCTCCTGTCATCAGTACCCCGGCTCCCAGCGACCAGGCTTGCACAAAAGATCGTCTGCTGATTTTCTTTGTCATGATTACTCCTTGTTTGTTTTTCTCCGTTGTTGTTTTCTTACTTGTGACTTTATTTTTCTGCGATGAAGCCTGGATTCTCTCGAACAAACGTTGCGACTTTCACGAATCCGGCAACATATTTTTCAATCTCTTCTTTACGACAGTGCTTGAACCACGGAACCTGAATCGTGCGATCCGTTACCGCTTCCGTAACAGGACAGGCGCCTTCGCCTTGCCGAACGTCCCGCTGACCAAAGGCCAAAGCGGTGGGGCAGCCCTGATGAAAAATGTCGGCAGTATGGAAATAAGGATGCAAATGCAGCGGATTATTGATTCCGTTCACGCAGTGCATTCCTTCGGCGCGAATCAAGTCGGAAAAAAGTCCGGCCGAACAGCCGCCAAACGCGGCAGGATCGTAATGACAGCAAGGAACATACCAGCCGCCATTCGTCGAGCCGGGCGTCGTCGGGCGATGACCAATCAGGCCCGGAATTTCCGCTTCAATTCGGTCCATAAACCAATTCATGGTACGATCAATTTCTTCAATTCGTTCCTGATAATACTTGAGTTGAACCCGACCCATGGCGGCACAAGTTTGATTCATGCGGTGCTTCACGCCCCCCAGAGGGAGTCCGATATACGGAAGCAGCGAGGGCATGGTGATTTGCGCATCCGGGGGATTGAATCGCGACGGGGCTCCGGTTCGTTCATAATGCCCGAACGCAATACAGCGTTCAAAAAGTTCGCGATTGTTCGTCAGAACCATTCCGGCCTCGCCAATGGCAAACGCTTTGCCGGCCATCATGCTCATCCCGGCTATGTCGCCCAGTGTACCGCATTTACGACCTTTATACAACGAGCCAACCGCGTGCGAAACATCCTCAAGAACCTTGATTCCATGTCGTCTGGCAATCTCCATGATCGGGTCCATATCGACCGGAGTCCCGCAGTAATGCACGACGACTATCGCTTTGGTTTGCTTTGAGATTCGATGTTCAATATCGTTTGGATCGATGCAAAGCGAAACAGGATCGGCATCGGCGAAATTCACCGTCGCGCCAAGCTGAAGCGCGCTGGCACACGTTGCCCAATAAGTAAGGGAAGGGCATATCACCTCATCGCCGGCACCCACGCCACAGGCCCACATCGCCGCGGTCAGCGAGGCCGTTCCATTACAGCAGCCGAGCGCAAACCGGGCACCGTTCCATTGTGCGAATTCTTTTTCAAATTCTTTGGTTATGCCTGTTCCGCTCATATTGCCGGCGACAAGCACGTCGCGCACGGCCGCAATGTCTTCGTCCGTAACAATGGGCCAATGAAACAGTGAATCGTCCCGCTCCGGAATCGCTTTCGGACCGCCAAAATAAGCAAGATCGTTTTTTGTGAATTGTGTCATGTTCGTGTTTCTACTCTTTTTTCAGGTTGAAAAGTTAGTATCGCAAAATTTCTTTTTTGTGGTATTTGTGATATATGGGGTTGGTTGATTTTTATATTGTGCGACCTGCCGCTTCCCCCCCCATTTGCCAAAGGTAAACAGGGAGTAAATCACCAAAAAAGCCATGTATCGGCCGAAGCACCAGCAGCACAATATAAAATAATCAGGTTGCAATACGCAAAATACCGGACGACGCTCGACGACCGGTGGAACACTGCGGCTTGAGTCGCTAATTATTTACTTCGATATATTTCGCCGACAAGCTTTCCGACAAGTATCGTAGCTTCATAGGCGTCTTTTTGCTGGGCCGCCGGGCTTTCCTTGTTCTCCCGCTCAATAATAAACGGACCCTTAAATCCAATATCTTTAAGCGTTTGAATGAACAGTCGGGCATTGACATCGCCTTGACCGAACGGAACTTCTTTGCCCCAATCGGTACCGCGTTTGCTTGCCCAGCAGGCGTCTTTGCAGTGAACACTTCTGACGTACTTGCCCACAAGCTTGAGAGCTTCGATTGGTTCGCCGCAGCCGTAAAGAATCATATTGGCCGGGTCGAAGTTAATATACAAATTCGTCCGATTGACGTCCGTAATGAATTGAAGCAGAGCCGGTCCGGTTTCCTGACCTGTTTCCAGATTGATTTGAAGCCCTTGTCCTGCAGCGAAATCACAACAAAAACGCATGGTATCCACAACGTCTTTATACAATGTTGATTTCGTATCATGCGGGACGAAACCCAAATGAAAACAGACTGTATGGAGACCAAGCTTTTTGGCAAACACGCAAACGCCGCGAAACTGTTCCATTCGTTCTTTCCGCGTCGCTTCCGGAATGAGACCTACCGTTTTGCGTACAATATCAATCGACTTGTAACTCTCATTGGTAAAGCCGCTCTGAACGGAAGTAATACGCACTCCCGCTTTCTTGACCTTGTCGAGGATTATCTTGACATCGCGGTCCGTTCGTTTGTCCGGATACGGCGCTTTAAGCTGAATCGCTTTCACGCCCATTTTCAGCGCAACGTCCAGCGGTATGCCGGTGCCGTGGTCGTCATATCGGGCAATGACCCCGATATCGATAGCCGACGCAGATACCGATTGGTCCGCCGCAAAAAGAGTCTGTGTACTTAAAAGCAGACCAGGAAAGGTTAAAATGAAAAAACGACACATTATTCTGACCATGTCAAGCTCCTTACTCGTATAACAGGGGGTCTTTTAATGCTTTGAGCCTGAAATCAAGGCTCTCCACCGCATAAAAGACAATCGTCATTTCGTTCAGGCAACCGTTTTTTTGTTGCCCATTCATAGAGCTTACACCATTTGAACGCCGGTGTCAAGGATTAAATTTCGTCAAAATGAGTACAAATTGCGACACGATTGCGGCGGGAATCCCGGGCGGCTTTCGCCAGCGCACCCTCAACGTTGCCACGCTGCGCGGTTCATCGAATCGCTTACACGCAACAGCGGTTCGAGCGATAAAATTGTTGTCTGCGGGGTTAGAATTTTTTTGCGGGGACGCATAACAGGGGTACGGCCTGACGGCCATACCGGGTGCCTGCCATACGGAACCCCCTACGGGGTTAGGATTTTTACAGAAATCGCCGCAATTCAAAAAGTATTAGAGGTCACACATTAGAGGTCACACAATTGAAGAATGTCGTAGACCTCTTTTTCGCCGATGTTTTGACGGTCGCCCAATTTGCCTCGGTCGCCGATCATTTTGGCAACGGCGCGGCATACTTCGTCGGTAACGCCGTATTCCGTCCGGGTCGCCTTGATTCCGACCGACTCAAAGAATCGCTTCGTCGCGGCAATCGTCTCATCGATGATCTGGTCCCGGTCGTCACCGGTAATACCCCAAATACGCTTACCGAATTGAACGAGTTTATCGCCCTTTTCTTTTCGCTGATGTTGCCATAGAGCAGGCAGAACCAACGCGAGCGTTCGTCCATGATCGGTACCGGTTTGCGCGGTGAGTTCATGACCGATCATATGAGTAGCCCAACACTGAATCGTGCCGACATTGAGCCAGCCGTTGAGTGCCCAGGTCGCCATCCAGAAAAGGTTCGCTCGAACGGTATAGTCGTCAGGATGGGCAAAAACTTTGGGGGCTTCGTCGATCAGGGCAAGAATGAGCGCTTCTGACTGGCGGTCCTGAAGCGGCGCATCGTAAGATCGCGTCATGTATTGTTCCATGACATGAACGAATGTATCGACGATTCCATTGGCGACTTGCCGCATGGGCAGCGAAAATGTGACCGAAGGATCGATAATCGAAAATTGGGGGAAAATAAACGGCGAACTGAACGGAAGTTTTTTGTCCTGTTCGGAACGGGAGATCACGGCCAAATTGTTCATCTCCGAACCGGTCGCCGGAAGCGTTATAACGGACGCAAGCGGAATGCCCCCTTCCGTTGGGGCTTGATGCTCGACAATATCCCACGGATCGGCTCCGGAATAGCAACTGGCCACGGAAATGAACTTGGTCCCGTCAAGCGTGGAGCCGCCGCCAACGGCCAGCAGGAATCCGATTCCTTCCTTTTTAACGATCTCCACCGCCTTCATAAGCGTGGAATATTGCGGATTGGGTTCGATTCCCCCGAATTCAACAACGTCGTAACCGGCCAGCGCTTGCTTAACCTGATTGTAGACATTGTTTTTGAAAATGGAACCCCCGCCGTAAGTCAAGAGAACCTTGGTACCGGTCGGAATCAGTTTGGAGAGTTGGGCGATTTGCCCTTGTCCGAAAACGATTTTAACAGGATTACAATACTGAAAATTATCCATGGATAACAAAACCTTTCTTTCGGGTGTGTCATGTTATTGCATGTTCGATGTGCAATACAAAACGAAAAGTCATACGTGATACCATGCAATTCTATCACGCATGGACAGGGAAAAGCAAGTTGTTTATTTGACTTCGATTTCAAATGGGGCAATGATCGCGGCATCGTTCTTGTCGCCTGACCATTTGGGCAGGTCGCATTTCGTCGCGGTCCAACCGGCATGAACAAGCAGACCACTCACCGGAAACGTTTCGCTTATGTTGCCTGAGAGGGTGCATTTGGCCGGATTGCTTTCTTCGACCGTTACCGATTGCCCTTCTTCTGAAGTTGAAAGCGGGCGTATCGCGAAGAACCGTTCGAGTACCGCGGCGGCATCGTCGTGCACGGCCAGACAAGCGGCTCCGATTTCCTGCGGGGAATAGCCTTGCAACGATTCCTTGATAAAATCGATGAACCGGGCTTCCCTCTGGAGTGCCGTGAGCAAGGTTATTGCTTCCGATTGCGGAGAAGCTTGTTGAGCTGCCGGCTTGGGACCAGACTTCGGCGGGGCCTGAACCGTTTCGGCCTGTTGGGGCGACGATGATTCGGTGGTCAGGCTTTTGCCGTCTTCCGCCACATGGTCACCATGCAGCACGGCAGCCAGTTGGTCTGCTTTACTGGAACTGCCCAGTAAGATAAAAAACGCTTTGAAAGCATCGCCCGGACGCATATTTTTCCTTTCGTTGGATTTCTTCTTTTTATTTCCGATTCTTCAGTAATTAGCAATTGCGACCCCGTTTACCTTCGGAAAACGGGGAATCTCAGGCCGCACAACATGAAAAATCAAGTACAACCGTGTAGCCTTGAGTAAATGGAACGGAGGTGGTCCCTCTTTTTACATCATCATCATTCCGCCTTTTCCGGAAGAATCTTTTTTCTGTTCCTGTTTATCCCCGGAAATGCCTGATTTTTTGGGCTTGGAAATGAACGGACCGTAAACGGCTTTAACGGTCATGTTTTCGTTGGAGGCGTCAAGGAAGTACACCTTGTATTTTTTGCCTTCATCGTAAACCTTAATGACAACGTGACCGCCATCCTCTTTCACGCAGCTTCGCCACGGAGCCCCTTTGAACATATCTTTTCGCACGGCAGGGAACATGGTCGGGCAGATAATACGGTCTTCCTGATAATCGGCTTTGGACGTCATGTTCGTCATCGTATTGTCCTGAATATGGAGATTGTCCCAGACACACATGACATAGACGTTAGCCTGTACATTTTTGACGAAGCCGGGCGTCATGGCGTCTTTATACGAGTGATGATTGGCCTTGCAGACATCGACCGGACCAACTCCGGCTCCCACCCATTCTTCAAGACCAAGATCGTTGCCCGCGTCGTCGAGCATCTTGCCGCTGACATCTCCCGCCGTATAATAGCGGAACGGACCGTAACCGATCAAAACGCCTATGCTTAACATGTTTTCGCTGATAACCGGTTTTTTGTTGTTCGGATAGAGATCGAAGAAACTCTGGGTTTCCTCTCCGTCTCCGGTCCAAACTTCACCGTTACCACAAATATTTTG
>JAQVID010000157.1 GCA_028695865.1 Thermoguttaceae bacterium
CCTCCATTCCTTCAGCGTTATCCGTTTCGAGGAGAAGTTCAACAGGAATATAGATGTCGCATTTGGTGGCAACTTCATCACTCTTTTGGACGGACGTCTCTGCAATATCCTCAATATCGAGCATATCTTCATGACGACCAAGTGAAGGAAAAACAAGCGGACACTGAAGCCCCTTCCAGACCGTGTCGAAATCGGCTTCTTCGGGCTCGAGATGAAGAGTCAATTCGACATTGCAGAGAAGCTCTGTATGAGCGATTCCACGAAAAATACCAAGATATTTATCGCCATCGGGGATTTTTGTCCAATGGCGAGCGGCATCGTAGGAAGCATTTCCAAAGGAATAACGCGTATACAAATCGGACGTGATTCCACGCGTGCGACCTTGAACACTCACCTTCATGGGATGATATTGGGTAAAACCGCAAACGTTATGAACCATTCCGATAACGGTCGAATAGGGAGGGAGAGGATAAGTCTCCCGTATCATGAAACTGGCGGGCTTGCGATAATTGACCATCGACTGTCTCGCCTTGATCCGAATCACATTACCCATAATAATCACTCACTTGCTGTTTGAGATCATTGAAGAAGGCGGCGATCGTTTTGGCGTTGAGCACTGATTTAATTGCGTCACTGTTTGTAAAGATTTCGGAAACGACACCGCAACCTGTATTTGTTTTTGTGTCGTCACACGAATCAATCACTTCACGAAGCGTATCAATAACTACCGCGTTGTTTTTGACTTGCACACGATGTTCGAAATAGGGATTCTTGCGTTCATAAATACCTCCCAAAACAAACAAGGGGGCAAGATTCTCACGGCGTCCTTTAATGTCCCGATAAAGGAACTGAACCCCGTCAAGAAGAGTGCAAATACGTTTGGCCTTTTCGGCGTTCGGAACAGCAATGGCACCATCAATACCAACACGATCCAGGTCGATTGATAATGTATAGGCGTAATAGGAAGCGTGGATTTCGCTTTGGGCGATAACGTTCCCAAGGTTGGCACGACGAGCCAGTCCCATATTATTCAGATAATCCATATCCCCGTTAAAAGGTTCCAGGGCAATTGCGTTGGAGAGTCTCGCCACGGCCGGACGAGTCGTGGCAGCGCCATTGTCTCCATCTTTTGATTTTCCTTTGGTTTTCATGTAGCCGAATAAATCAATTTCGGGATATTTTTCGATTGTAGCTGCCGCCGCGAATTGCACGACACCTTGGTCTTCAACGGGTGTATTGTCCCACTGAATTTGATTCACCAAACTGTAGCGAAGAGCCTGCCGCGAGATATAAGTATATTGATTGTGGTCACCGCGGGACATTTTTTTCAGTATGGTAATATTGCCGAAACCCTCGCCGTAGTTGGCACTTTCGGCTCGCATTATTACGGAAATGGTCAACCCTTTTTTAGTCATTGTTCTTTTCTCCTTCTTCTTTTGTTTCTTTAGTATAATAAGCACCTTTCAGACCAAGAATGAAAGCGTAACCAATCAGGGCAAACTGGTCGCCCGATCGAATTGCCTGCATGAATACAGTTGGAATCGGCAATTTACACGCGGAATAGAGCCGGATCACCAAATCCATGAATTGTTCAACGTTTCGAACCTTCAGAGCGTTTGTCAACTGATAAACCACTCCCCGTATCATGTCCTCTTTCTTTTCGTCCGAAAGTGACTTGACGTTTTCCTGACCGACCTTGTCCGCAAAGAGGATCGGGCGCAATTCCCCTCCCGCCTTTGAGGCAAAGTGTTGTAAATCACTTAAGTTCATGAGATTTTCCTCCTTTTGTGATAGTTGTGCGCATTGTATATCCAAAACCGGCGCAAGAAAAAAGTTGATCCACGTCTGTTTAAGACTTTCCATAACGAGCAAATTAAGCAAATTGTACTGATTACAATAATTGAGCATATTTTCGATACATTTGCGATAAACATTAACAAAGTTGTCTTTTGATATTTTAAAGGATGGTCGGGTAACAAGTCTTTTAAGGGCGGATTTAACGTTCTTGTGCCGCATGAGTTGGATGAGTTGGCGATCAATGACGTTGAAGTGATAGCGATTCTCAAGTTTTGAGCGGGTAATGACCTGAATGTTATTTTGAATTTTTGCCTTGCTTTCGAGAAGTTGTAAAATAGCGTTGTCCATTCGTGCATGGTAAGAAAGCGGATTTCCCTCGTTATCCATTTTTGGCTGATTATTATACCACAGCGAATCAACGGATTCGTTTGCGTTAATAAAGACGAAATCGCCATTGTCCACCTGACAAAACCCAAGTGGGGCAAGAGCGTAGAGAAATGCGCAAATTGGACAAAGATGAGCATCGACATTACAATTCCAGAAAGCGGAAGTCTTTCGTCCCAGATCGTCCGCCATATCGACCAAAAATGCGATGGAAGTCTTTTCCTTTTCCGAGGCCAAAGGCAACCCACACACGATGCAATGACCACTGCTTTTGTATTCCGTTTTGTTCACAAATGCCGCAAGCGGTTTAATAAAATCGGAGTCAATAAGTTTAATCATGTCCTTTTTGGCATTGGGACGAAGAAGGAAACTCTTGTCTGTCCAAAAGTTAGTTATAATATTATAGCATATCAACTTAAAAAGAAACGTCTGTTTTACCAAAGGCTGGGAACAGAATTTTTGGAGTGCTTTTAACTGCGTGAGAATCGCCGGGACGAAGTCGGCAAGCTTCTCTTTAGGGCTCGGAACTTTAATCTTGTTTTTTAAAAAATCAAGGTAAGCATCGCAATCTGTAATGGCAGCTTGAATGCCCTCAAAACCGGATTTCAGACTTGAGGCGGAAAGACTGTCGACAATGAATTTAACATCTTCCTGAAGTCTTTTGCGTTCGACCTCACCAGGCTTTTCCTCAAGTTCTTCAATGAGCCGGTCAATTTTTTCCAGAGCCTGAGCTACTTTTGTTTTTTCACCATAATATTTGATGAACGTATTGATGTACGCTTGTGGAAGATCGACGGCAAGAAGTTCCTGTACATCAATTCTGTCGATCGGCGCAAACGACTCGCCCCGCTGTTGCTTGACATATTCCCATAATCGCAAAAAGCCGACAATACCGGCGTTTTTCAAAAAATCACCGGGAGATAATTCCAAGGTATCCATAAGTTTATCCTTTTCTGTATTGATAATCATCCAGACGCGTAAGTTCAAGCAATAACCCGAAACTTGCCATGCCCACTTCCCGTCGCGCTTCCCAAACCACTCAAGAGAAGATAATTGAGCAGGGCCGGATCGCCTTCAAGCTGATAGGTTCCTGTATTGGCAGTTACTTTCATTCGGAAATGATCAACAACCGTTTTACGGGGTTTAACAGGTCGAAAAGCAAAACCGTCAAGCGAAAGATTCAGATGATCCCGTTCGAGGGCAAGCGCGACCGTATTGTGAAGACAAGCCGGAAATTGAGCGTCCGAAAAAGCCAGAAAACGGTCCCGGTTGAGTTCGCGGTCATGGGAACGAACAAGAAGAGCACTGTCGAGCTTGACAATCACGCTGCTGGACTTGATCTCTGGAACATACAACGTTCGCAGATTCTCTGAAGTAATACAGTTCCCATCGGCAGGGTATGTTTGATGCAACGTTCCATAGAAGGCGTTATACAGAACCATTAAATCGCGAAGATCAAACGTTGAAAGATTAAGAGAAAAACACTTTTCCGGCAAAATAACGAATCCGCCTTCAAAGCGGGCGTTACGAATATAACAACTGAACGTATAGCTTTTTCGGAGCGTTCGCGGGTCTTGCGTCTTATCGAACCACTCGCGATAGACCTCCGGATCGAATTTTTCGACCGAGGCCTTCATAAAACTGAGGATCAATGAATGATAATTCGATGGAAGCTTTTCTCCTTCAGTCTTGAAATCAATCTTTAGCTCTTTCATTTTATTCCACTTTCAAAAAATGATTGTCAACCTGTCATGGCCATACTTGAAACAGAACAATTACTTGTTACCACAGAAAAAAATCCGCGATGTGGTTTACCCATTACGGCGTTGCGTCCAAAATGACAAATACCAAATCAGATTCCGCAAGGGCATCAAAATCTCCTCATAACTCCAGACCGTATGGGTACTCCTGCCAATATCATATTGCCGATACATCAATTTTCGATGACTCACACCCCGCTTATCTTCGGAAACTGGGGGTTTCAGGCCGCGCAACACGAAAAATCAAGCAATACGAGTATATCAACATGGTTTCGCTCACTATCACAGGGATGAAATAAAAGGCAGGGTAATGTACTCACGTGTCAACTTGAACGACATATGCTGTACGCTTCTCCCTGAACAAGAATACCTTTGCTTCCCCCCGTCCCCTTTATTATACCTCACTTCCCTCTGGTTGCAACAAAATATTTTTGATTTTTGTTGTTTATCCGGTATTCGGGGGAAGAAAGCCGGAAAGACTGAAACAAACATGCTCCTCTCATACAATGGAGGGGGTACTACCGATATTTCAATTTTCGCTGATTGGCTACCTCGTTTGCCTTCGGAAAACAGGGATTTCGGACCGTGTACCATATGATGCACAGCGATATTACGTGTATCACTTCGATTTTCGTGCACCATTCAGATGTCCCCGGGACCGCGTCACTGGGCTTTCACATTGCGAGCAGAAGTCGCATTTTGGATTCGGAACCGCTTGTATAATCATCACAAGCGACAGACTTGCCTCACTTCCCGTTTTTATGGCAACATTCCAAAAATTGGCCGCGTCTTATTGAATAACGATGATCTTTCGCGACTTGAAGCAAGCTGGGAGTGTGCTATAATTGCATGTAATTGGTAAAGCTCATGGACCACTGGTGTCACGCAAAACCACTTGACCCGGACAAAGTTGTTTTGAATGATTACCTGTTGGCTTTTTTTAAATTGTGATGACATAGCCATATTACTTTTTACTTTTACAAGACAGGAAAAGAATAATGACAAAAATCGGAACCCCACTTACAAATTCATCAGTCAAAGTCATGATGCTCGGAAGCGGCGAACTTGGCAAAGAAGTTGTGATCGAAATGCAGCGACTCGGCGTAGAAGTTATTGCGGTCGATCGTTACGATAACGCCCCGGCCATGCAGGTTGCGCACCGACATTACACCATAAACATGCTTTCGGCAGAAGAACTGCGGCGAGTGGTCGAACTCGAAAAGCCCGATTATATCGTTCCGGAAGTCGAAGCGATCGCAACGAGTGAACTGCTCAAACTCGAAGCCGAAGGATACAATGTTATTCCCCGGGCTCAAGCGACTTATTTGACCATGAACCGTGAAGGTATTCGACGTTTGGCCGCTGAAGAATTGGGGATTCCGACTTCGCCCTACCGATTTGCCGCCGATTACAGCCAATACCGTCAGGCCATTGACGCCATTGGCATTCCGTGCGTGGTCAAGCCCATCATGAGTTCTTCCGGTCACGGTCAAAGCGTTGTGAAATCGGTCGACGATATCGATCCTTCATGGACAATGTCGCAAGAAGGCGGACGAGCCGGAGCGGGCAAAGTGATTGTCGAAGGCTTCGTTCCGTTCGATTACGAGATCACTCTTTTAACCGTTCGGCATGTAGGAGGAACCAGTTTTCTGGAACCGGTCGGTCATCATCAGGTAAACGGCGATTATCAAGAGTCGTGGCAACCGCAGCCGATGAGTCCTGCGGCGCTGGAACAAGCCCGGGACATTGCGAAAAAGATCACCGACGCGTTGGGGGGCCGTGGTATTTTTGGAGTCGAGCTCTTTATTCGAGGCGATCAAGTTCTCTTTAGTGAAGTAAGCCCGCGTCCACACGATACCGGTATGGTCACACTCATTTCGCAAGATTTATCGGAATTTGCGCTTCATGCCCGGGCAATACTCGGCCTGCCCATTCCCAATATCGCGTTTCACGGCCCGGCAGCGTCAAAAGCGATTGTCGTCGATGGGCACTCCAATCAAGTCGCGTTTGATTCCCTGGAAGATGTTTTGTCCGAACCGGATACCGCGATGCGAATCTTCGGTAAAGGCGAACTAAAAGGACACCGCCGTTTGGGCGTTCTTTTGGCTCGCGGAAAAGATATTGATGAGGCACTTGCCAAAGTTTTCCGCATGCGGGAAAAACTGCAAGTCGAATTATAGTGCAAGTCGAATTATAGACGGCTGGCAACGTTCTCTTCACTCACAACCCATACAGGCTGCGCGTCATGTGGTTCTTGTATGGTTTTATTTGAGTTTTCGCGTTGTGCGGCCTGTGTCCCCATTTGGTATTAACTCCAGGATTGTATTTCACGTAAAATGAACAATCCTGGCGTTTAGCATTTTTTTGTCACATTCCTGAAGCAAGGTCATTTGACAAACAGGGCAACTTCAGCCGGGGGATATGATCGCCGCTTGCGTTTGGGTATCTCTTCGTTCAACAGAGCAAAATCAAATCGCTCGTCCGCTTCGATTACGAACAACGAATCCGGCGGAGCAACCGCTTTGACTTGTTCAAGAAGAGTCAATAACTCTTCCTGCCGATCGACATAAAAATCGTAAGGCGGAGAACAAAATACAAGCCAGGGAATGTCGCGTCGAAGAACTTCTTCGGTCTGAAATCGCTCGGCCAAAGTGCGCCCCCAGAAAAAAACATCGGTTGTTATCAGCGATATTTTCGCACTTAATTCGGAGTCCACAGACTGGAGCAACGCGATATTATCTTTTGTAATACGAGCAGTCGGAAAATGAATTTCCACAAGGGTCGCGCTTGCCGCTCCCCGGCTAAGCGATTCGAAGGCCAACGCTCCGGTTCCGGCAAACAGGTCAAGCACATGACGCCCCTGGGCATCGGTTCCGATTAAATTGAAAACGGCTTCTCGAACACGGTCTTTCATGGGGCGGACGCGGTTATCGCCACTGTATTTCAATTTTGTGCCGCGATATTTACCGCCAATAACACGAAGCCCGACCGTCGTTCCGCGGTCGCCTGGGGTGCTTCCAACGTTGTGCTCTGCCGTTTTGGCTTTGGAACGTCGTTTTCGCTTTGGGGGAGTATCAGAGTTCTCTTGAGTCGATTCGTTGGGGCTGATCACTTTT
>JAQVID010000158.1 GCA_028695865.1 Thermoguttaceae bacterium
GAATTGTCAAGCATTTTTTACGCTTTGTGGGAAAATAATGAAAAAATAACAGTCGCGCGCATTATATTGTCTGTTTGCACGACGATATTTGGAGGGGTTAGGCGTGGTTTGGGCAAGTCAAAAGAATAGCATATCAGCGTCCTATGGGGAGCGAGCGTCTTTCCTGTCGGTCATAAACTTTGCGACGCCCGCATTTTTGGGCGCAGCGGTCTGTTTCAGCCCCTTTTCAAGGCGTCTGATTCTGTTATAATGACGGCTGTATTTGTTTTTCAGCTTAAACAGACATATTATATATTGTTAGGAGACTTTATCATGGCAAAGCCTGGAAGAACGGTTAAGAAAGCCAATCATGGCAAACGTCCCGCAAACGCCAAAGCGCGTCGGGCCAAACGACGAATCGTCAAGACCTGATACCACGTGTGCATTTTTGTGGTAACTTGAGTTGCAGTATGATGTTGCGTCCGGGATTTTCCGAAGTTACCCCCCTCAGGTACTTGGGTTGATGAAGCATTGTTGTGTAAACGGATGAAGTTAGTCATTGTGTTTACCTGATAATCAGGTGTATGCTGTGGATATCGGACGCTTTGTGTTTATGATAACGATTATTGCTTATTGCAACTCAATGTATTTATTGGGAGGCTTTTAGCTCGGGTCTCTTTCATTCCCAAGATTTCTGTTGCGTTCGGAGGTATTTGTCATGTCGGTTAAACCTTTTCTGATCGATGCTTCTTTGTACGATCTGGAACGTCCGGTCGCAACGATCGAAGAAATTCGTCGATTCAATCACCAGCGGTTCGAAATGGAGCAACTGACAGCGGTTGTTTACGAGGATTTGGACGGTGGAGCGTGTGTCGGTTATAAGGACATAACGGAGCATGAGTTTTGGGTACGAGGGCATTTTCCGGAGCGTCCGCTTATGCCCGGGGTTGTCATGTGTGAAACCGCGGCGCAGCTTGCGAGTTATTTTGTTACGAAAAATTCTTTCTTTGGCAATGCGGTTATGGGATTTGCCGGGCTGGAGGAAGTCAAGTTTCGCGGTATGGTCATGCCGGGCGACCGTTTGGTTGTTCAGGTCAAACTGATTAAGGTTCGACGGATTCTGGTCACGGCCGATTTCATGGCGATTGTCGGTAATAATTTGGCGTGCGAAGGTATAATTAAAGGTTTTCCTTTGCCGCCTGAATGACCCGGATTCCGGTTTAGTGTTATTCAGTATGGCTGGTCCATATTCATTTTATGGGAGATCGAATCGTTGGGACGTCGCGCACTGTCGGAAATTCAAGGAAATTGGGATGTAACGACTTGTCTTAAGGCCCGGGATGAATTGAAAGAATCTTTCGATCCCCTTTCTTTCTTTTCGCGAGTGGCGCCGCTGGAACTGGAAATCGGTTCTGGTAAAGGTCTTTTTATTCGCAACGCGGCCGCGAGTCATCCGAACCATAATTTTCTTGGCATCGAAGTCTCTTATCGTTATGCCCTGATAAGCGCGATTGGCCTTTGTAAACGCGGACTGTCCAACGCGGTGATGCTCAACGAAGACGCCGCCAAGGTGCTTGCCGAATCGATCAAAGACGATTCCTTGGAAGCTGTTCATGTTTATTTTCCTGATCCCTGGTGGAAAAAAGCGCATCGCAAACGTCGTATCTTGCGCGCGGATGTTTTGACTTTGATCGAAAAGCGGTTGCGCCCCGGTGGAACGCTCCATTTCCAGACGGATGTTGAAGAATATTATTTGTCTTCGCTCAAGTTAATTGCACAGACGACTTCACTAAGCGGTCCGCTTCCCGTTGAGGAACAGCAGGCGGCGGATGACATGGATTATTTGACCCATTTCGAACGGCGTACCCGACTCAACGAGCTCCCGGTCTACCGCTGCCGTTTCGTCAAACCGGAAGTTTAACTACCGATTCTTCAATCCTTGGTCATTCACGCCCCGTTTACCTTCGGAAAACGGGGGATTTCAGGCCGCACGGAGCGAACACGGCGTCAACTCCGTTTTGCTACCGATTCTTCAATCCTTGGTCATTCACACCCCGTTTACCTTCGGAAAACGGGGGATTTCAGGCCGCACGGAGCGAACACGGCGTCAACTCCGTTTTGCTCTGGAGTGACGCCATCGCGAAGTGTCAGAGAAAAAGTCGCCCTGTTTTATTGGGTTTTCAATAAGCAATATCGAATTCAAACTGGTTGTAAGGGGCACGCTCCCAGGCCATGTGCCGGGTGGAGGGTGAAATCGCATACAGTGGTGAAAAGGTCGTGACCTTTACGGGTTTCATATCTTTGGAGAATTCGACCAAACGCAGCCAGCCGTCGCCTCCGTTTCCGCCGAAGCCGCCTCCCATGGCTTGAGCGTCGTAAACCATTTGATAGACCGGTTTGCCTGCGGCATTCTTGTCAACGCGAAAACCGGTGCAATCTTGATGATTATCGTTACCGGCATGGTGTCCACAAAACAGCATGCGAATGTTTTTCGAGCGGAAGAGAAGTTTATCCCAAATTTCCTGACCGCTTGCCCCGCCTTCTTTCTGCAGTTTGTAACTTTTGGTTTCGTCGAGCGCATTCTTTCGCGCATCCGGCAGCATGTAGTCGTGCGTGATGACGGCCACGAGAGCCGAGTCGTATTTCTTTTGATCCGCGATGTTTTTTGCCCAAGCGAGGCTTTCGTCGGTTGGGGCAAACGGAATGGAAATAACGACGAACAGTTTGCCGTTGGGCAGGGCAGTTTCATAAACGGCGTTTTCCAGCGTTTCCTGTCCGAAAGTGTTCTTGCCCATGGTAACGAGCACACCTTTCCAGGCGGGATTTCGATCTGAAGGGTAAAACAGATTGAATGAAGTCTCACGGGAATCAGCGGTTGCTTTTGGCCCACCGTAATCGTGATTGCCTGTGCACAAGGCATAAGGATAAACGCCGTCGAGCATGGCAAAAGCGCGTGACGAATAATTCCATTGCTTCGAATTACGGTTCTGGTTGACCATATCGCCCATACAGACGATTTGTTGAATATTGAGATTGGCCTTGTTATCGACAAGCCAATTCATCATCATTTCCAAAATGGGGAAATTCTGTTGCGAGGTATATTGCTGTGGATCAGGAAAGACGACGAGCGTCCAACCTCCTTCTTGTTCCAATTTGGGCGGATTCCATCCTTTTTCGCCGGCTTGAAGGCTCAAACCACCAAGGACAAACACAATGGAACATAACAGACAAACGGACATAATTTTTGTTTTCATGACAATAACTCCATGGGGTTAAAATAAACGGACACCGTAAAGCGTCCGCAAAACATTATTGTTTCAATCCGGGGGGTGATTTTGGAACCGGGTTGGACTTGGGAACATAATGATTTGGAACATTTGGGACATTTGGGACATAATGAAACGAATCCCAATATTTACGGTCGAGGGCATACGGATCGACCGGCGTCTTCACGTCGTGGTCGGGCGGGAGGATTCCAAAACGGATCATTTCCCGAACGTATGATCTGTTGGGGACAATTTTGGCAGCGGCGTCGAATCGCTGGGACTCGACCGTCATGAACTTGCGACCTCGAACAATGGCGGCCAGAATGGTTTTGTAATCGGCGTCGTTTTTATCGGCGAATACCGGCTTGTTCCCGGGAGTCTTGCAGATTTCGAGTCCGCCGGCGTCTTTGGCCAGAGGAGCGCGAAGCAGACGTGAGGCTTCCGGCCGCGAGTAGTTGAAAACCGTATAACCGTATCTGCCCGCGGACGAAGGTCTTGTGGGCAACCAGGCTTGTCGCTTGCCGTGGCATGAATTGCAACGTTTGTTAAGCGAGTTGGCCATAGCCGTGGTTTCAGGCCAATCGTCCAAGCGAAGCGGATGGTCATTGTAGGAACGCAGCATGACATTACCGTTAGCCGCGTAAGTTCCGGCGTAATTTGCGCCCAAATCAAGCCAATAGCGAATGATCTTTTTGTCCGCGTCCGAAACCTTGACTCCTTCGTGACCCGCCAGAATCAGTTCATAAAGACGACTGGACGATGACCCGATTTCGTAAGGAGTAAAGTTGCTCATGGGACGATTGCGATTGTCGCCGAAAAGACGTCGATCTGTAAGAGTCAAATAACTCATGGTCGAATTGCAAGTCCAATCGCCGGACAGATCAACACCATCGTCGCTTCGCTCGTAGTTGTGACACTTCACGCAGTAGCGATCGAGAATCGGCTGAATATCGCGAGGAAAACTGAATACGTCGGGCACACCAAAAAGCGGTTTGGGCGAAACGGGACCGCGAGTCGCGGTTTGAAACAGCCGGTTTTGAAGCATGTTGGAAGGAGCTTCCGTTCGTTCTTCATGACAACCGATACAAGTTGTCGTTTCGCCGGGCATGACACTGGTAAAACTGTGCATTCGTTTGACCGGTCGATTTTCATGATCATACGCAATGAAGAATACAGGACGCATTGCGGGAATCTCAAGGAAGGCGGAACCATCAGGGGCAACGGGCACGGTTCCCAAAATACGTTCCAAAGTAAAAGTACCCCCGCGGGAAATCTGTTCCATTCCGCCGTTAAAATGAACCGGTTCGGGAAGCGTTTCGCAAACGAGAAGCTCTTTGATACTGCCGCGTTTTACATCGTGCATTTGGCGGCCCTGGTAAATATCGGTCAAAAGCAAATAGCCGTTGGCAAGTGAATCGTCGGTATTTTCGGCGATGATCGGTTCGCGTTTGCGTTTGACAACCGGTCGGGGCTCATGAATCCAAAAACGGTCAATAGGTTTATACTTGCGTGGCGTGGTATCCGGTAAGGCTTCGCGTTCTTTTTCGTCGCGTTTGATATCCTCGTCGGTTAGTTCGTTGGGAAGTTCGTACAGAGTCTGCTCGATACCCCCGGGAGCCAGGAGCACAAGCTTCCATTTGGAGACGGCCATGAACGCCTTGTCGGAAAAAGCCCAGGGATCGCCGAAAGCAGGTCGTTTGGAAACAGGGGTCGCCGCTTGCGGTTCATCCGGTCCACGTCGCGGACTCAAAAGCGTAACCTGTCCGTAGTGCTCACGTCGTCCGTGTCCGGGAGAAAAGAGGACAACGACCTCGTCGCTTTGCGGTACCGGTTTGGCGTCAATAAAGAGCATTCCCGGATGAAGATTACCGAAGTAAACCTGCTGTCGCGTTCCGTCCGGATTCATTGTCCAAAGATGATGATAATGAACCTGGGAACGATCAACGTATTCCCAACGCATGTACAGAATTTGACCGTTATTCAACAGCCAGGGGGTGTTATCGTGCTCAATATTACAGGAAAGCGGACGAATGTTTTTCCCGTCGGCATTACAGCGATGAATTGTCGCAACCGGGGTGAGCCAACATTGAACCCAACGTTTTGACCGGGAAGAACAAAACACAATATCCCCACAAGGGAGGTATGCCGGTTCAATATCGTCCCAATCGCCCGACGTCAATTGCCTCAAGCCGGTCCCATCGATATTGATTTCATACAGGTTGAAATGCCGTTTTCCATCGGGCAGATACGAAAAGACAAGCTTTTTGGCGTCGTAATGAAGTTGGGGATCACGAATGGACCCTGTTTTTGTCTCAAAAATGGTCTTAACCTTTTTCGTGTCGATATTGAAAATACAAAGCCGGGCACCCGTACCGAGCGGAAAAGGAAACGTGTTCTCGTCGAGCGCATAATAACCAAAATTGGCATACCAGTGCGGATCGAAACCGGGCTTGCGCACGACGAAAAGAATTTCGTGTATGTTTTGCTGTTTAAATTCGTTGGCTTTGAGCTGAGCCAAAATATCTTGCGGCTTGACCCGGGGAAGCGGACCATCCTTCGTTTTGAGCGCAACATAGTCGTAATAAAACCAACTCCCATCGTCGAGTGTCAGAGTGAAAAGGTTGGTTCCTTTTTTTACCCGGCCGGCAGGAATCGGAATTGATACCGACATATAGTCGCCTTCGGCTTCTTCGGATCGAAAGCCTTTGCGATAAGTTTGCATATCGGAAGCCGGAGCTCTTTTCGCGGGCAAATTTTGACCATTGAGCGTCATTTTGAGGAGCGATGGTTCCTTGCCGTGTCCAAAGGTCACCCCCACGACAAAGAAGAGCGGCTGCGCATAGTCCTGTTGAGCGGTAAACTCGATTTCAAAGGTAAACTTGTGTCCCGCGTTTTTATAATCTCGCGTACTTAAATGCATACGCGGCCAGTCCCAGACGGGACTCGTTCCAACGACGAACCGTCTTGCAACAGGAAGTTTTTCACTCAACGCTTTTTTGAAATCGTAGTAGTTGAACTCGTTGGACCATGCGTCAGCGTATCCGATTTGAAACAAAACTTCATCGTCCCCATTGGCTTGCAGATTCTCCTGAGCGGGCAAGTCAACAGCGGCAACTACTGTAAAAACAACGAATAAAGCCAACGCAACGCGGAAAAACATCACAAAACGCGGACACGGATCGGTCATGAAAAACTCCTCCGCCCCGGCGGCAAACCGGATGCGGGATTACGAACTCAACACGACAAAAAGCCGCGTCATGGTTTAAGTGTACATATTGATTCGTTGTGACAACTTTGTTTTCCCTGATTCATCCGGCGTTTACCTTCGGAACACGGGGGGATTCAGGTCGCGTGGGCGTGAAAATCAAGTAAAACCGGTATTCATGAAATCAGGACAACCTCGATTTTGAATTTCTAAAAATCAAGGAAGCCGGAATCGGCATTGGAACAGACAGGGCAAGAACCGGGGCGGGGTCCTTCGGTCGTCCAACCACACATGGAGCAAACGAAAAAGGCACGTGCCTTCTTCCATTCCTCAAGATTTTCCAGAGCTTCCTTGCAGAGTCGGGCATGCTCGATTTCCGTCTGCATGGAACCATGGAACGAGACGATGGCCGTTCGCTGCTCCTCGGCTTTGGCTTCCTTAATGAATTCCGGATACATAAAATCTGCGTAACCGTTCACGGCGATTTTTCCTTTCCCACGAAAGGTTGGCCGTGTTCTTCTTACAGAGAGTATAGCAGAACCAACCAGCCACGTCAACGATATGTCAGAAAAATTCCGAAAAACAGTCAACG
>JAQVID010000159.1 GCA_028695865.1 Thermoguttaceae bacterium
CTCTTCTGGTGCGTTGGAAGCGGTGGGGTAAAGCGAAACTGATAATCGCTTTTCCATTTCATCATATTCCATATTATTACGGTCAGTTTTCTCATAACAGCGACACGGGCAACTTTGGCTCCCCGTCTCTTTTTGATCTTTTTATGCCATGCCCGCATTTGCGGATATTTACGATTAACATGAACAATTGCGTAATTCAATATATCTCTTACCAGGGAGCTTTTTCTCCCCTTTTTCTCCCACGACCCCTTCAAAACCAAAAACCAAGTGGGATTTGGATAAAAGAGGCTGGATAAAAGAGAGATGTTCTTTAATGTTCGTTCACCGGCTTATTGGTGGATTCGGCGGTAGTGTTCCGGCGAGGAATGCTGGGTTTCGCGAAAGACTCGTCTCATCTGATCCGGAGAGGAGAAACCGACCATCAGGGCGATCCGACCAATGGGCAATCGGGTGTTTTCCAGCAGGCGCTGCGCACGAACAACGCGGCAATGGTGAATTTCTTCAAGAATGGACCGACCGTTCATTTCCCGAAAGTATCTTTCGAGAGTCCGTCGGTTGATATGGACGGATTCGGCAAGAATATCGATCGTGAGTGTTCGATAGCTCCAGCCCCAAATGAGTCGCAAGGCTTCTTGAAATATCTGCTCTTTACCGGAAACTTCGTGTGATTTGGGCTGATCTAAATTTGCGGCACAATGAGTCAGTATTTTTAGAATGTCGGCACTGTAATGGAAGGCACGGGTTCCGGGATTACTTCGAACGTTTTCAACGATCTCTTCGAAGAGCCCGGTGATTTGGATTGGGTTTTTAATGGGAAAGACCGGGACCGAAGGAGAAAAGTTGCCACGGCGACACATTTCGAAGATGTAACTCCCATTGAAACCGACCCAGTAATCGGTCCACCCGGTGGTGGGGTCGGGACGATAGGAATGCCAGACATCCGGAAAGAGAAGAAGAACGCTTCCGGGCTTGAGTGGGATGGTACCGGTGGGTTCGGAAATAAAGGTTCCCTGTCCCTGTACAAACCAAATCAACTGATATTCCGGAAGAATGCGACCGATTGCAGGATCAAACTGATAGACGGAAGGATGATCTTCCTTGGGAAAAACAACGCGAGGAGGGATTTCGTGATAGCCACACGTGGTCATATAGAGTCCCCAGTCCAATTCGCGTTCGCCGACGGGCAGATAGGTATAGAAAGAGGATTTATTCATAAAAAAGTTTTCTCCAAAGGCGCAAATTGAACATTAACCCAGAATACCTTCATAAAAAATAACACAATAGAAGAAATATGCAATAGGCGTATCAAAAACAATCCGGAAAAGATTGTCGCAAAATAACCGGTGATTTCGTCTGTAAAGAATGGAAAAGATACTTATAATAAATAATAATGAAGGCCTTGACGGTTTTCGGAATCGGTTTGTCCGTTATGAGCCAGAGGAAATGATTAACGCACAAAACTTTTAATTTTGTCGAGAGGGGTTGTAATGAAAAAAACTCGTGCTATCGATGTGAATCCCGCGGAGGTAGGGATACGGAGTGAAGTTAGTCGGCACGGCTTTACTCTTGTGGAACTTTTGGTCGTCATTGCGATCATAGGTATATTGATTGCGTTGTTGCTCCCTGCGGTTCAGGCTGCCCGGGAAGCGGCCCGACGTATGGAGTGCACGAACAAAATCAAGCAGATTGCTTTGGCCCAGCATAATCATTACGACGTGTACGGCTATTTGCCCAACAGCAACAATCAGCAGAGCATGGGCGGAGCGGAATGGAACGTTGACTGGAGCGCAGCCAACGCTGCCGCCTATTGGGAACGCTATGTTGGTTTTCTTGTTCCTACGCTCCCTTATGTGGAGCAGATCTCCTTGTACGACGAGATCAAACAGTTTTTGGAACCGATCACGGTAGGCGGCGGCAGCACGGGATCGATTGTTTATGAGGACGCCCGACCTTATAGCAGCCCGGTTCCTGCATATTGGTGTCCTTCCGATCCGAAGGCGCAAAGCACGAAAAATCGTTTCAGTCCGACCAATTATCGCGGATGTCGTGGCGATATGGCGGTCGGCGGTCTGACCGACAACCCACGCGGCATTTATCGCACTGGAAATGTAAACGGCACCAAGATAATTGTAACCTTCGCCGATATTACCGACGGCACGAGTAACACACTCCTGCTTTCCGAAGGAATCATTCCGATTTTTTCGGAAAACTACGCAGCCGATACGATCCAGCATCCGTACCGCGGCGGCATAACGACCATGGTTGTCGAATCGAATACGAATACGGCAGCGTGTATCGCGGCTCCGAGAGACCCGAGTGACCCCATGTTACTGGCTACGGCAGTCCATGCCAGTCAGAGCAACCCCGCGCGCGTACCCGGTTCCATGTTCCATCTTGGCGGAGGCGCGACGTACTTCATCGCAGCGGTTTCCCCAAACGGTCCCTACTGTGTCCGTTCGTACACGACCGACTACGACGCAGGCAATGGAAGAAGCTACTCCACCGCATCGAGTTATCATAGCGGGGGCGTCAACGTGGCGATGGCCGACGGAAGCGTTCGTTTTGTCTCCAACACCATTGACGTCGGTAATACCGGTGTAACCATCAACGCGACCACTTGCGGCGGCGCCACGTCCGATTATCAGAACTTTATCGGACCAAGTCTTTGGGGAGTCTGGGGCTCCTTGGGCTCGATGAACGGCAGTGAAAGTGTAACGCTCTGACCTCTGAAAGGAAAAATCGCCGTGAACGGTGCCGTCGGGGTGATCACAGATTTCCGTTTTGCGGGGATAGCGCGAGTACATTTTAAACATGTTTTTTTCCGGGAGAATTGAAATGCGACAATTGCTCTATTGCGTAATATTTGTTTTACTGACAGGAATGGCTCATACGGAGATTCGGGCAAACGCCCCTTATACCCTTGCCGAAAACACCAAAACCTCCTGGGTCATTGTGTTACCCCAAACTCCGTCTTGTGTAGAGGAGACCGCCGCGAAAGAATTGCAGGTCCATCTTGAGCAGATGACGAAAGCCCGTTTCGGAATTGTTCGTGAAGATCCCGAAGAAATGAGCAAGCCATTCCGTATTCTCATCGGGAACACCAAAAGGACGAAAGCTCTGTTGGACAAGTTGTGTCCTGGCAAACAATTCAAGTTCGATGAGATTCTCATTCGGGCGACCGACGATACAATTATCTTGACAGGGCACGAAAGACGCGGGTCTCTTTACGCGGTTTACTCTTTCCTGGAAGACGTGACCGGGTGCCGTTGGTGGACCGAACAGGAAAGCTTTGTTCCCGAAAAACCGGTTTTGACCGTTCCTTCCGACCTGAATATTTCTTACGCTCCGAAAATGATCTCCAGGGAAATGTATCACCGACTCGCCAGTTCCGGAATCTTTTCGGCCAGGCTTAAAGGCAATGGCAAAATCCCCAAAGAATACGGTGGTCGTATCAATATTTTGTCATTTGTTCATTCCTTTTACAAATACTTGCCCCCGGAGCGATATTTTTTGGATCATCCCGATTGGTATTCCGAGATTGACGGAGTACGTAAAATTGGTGTGAGCCACTGGAAAACGCCGAATAAATTACAGAAGGCGTTTATCAAACGTCTTGCCCCAGACCAGATTTCGAAAGAGGGAACCCAGTTGTGTCTTTCGAACGACGCCATGCGAAAGGAACTGACCCGGGTTGTGCTCGAAGCCCTTCGTAAAGCGCCCGAAACGAAGATTGTCGATATCAGTCAAGAAGACTGGTTCGGCAATTGTACATGTCCGAAATGCAAAGCCATTGATGAACATGAAGAATCTCAATGTGGAACATTGATTCATTTTTTGAACAAGGTTGCCGAAGACATTGAAAAAGAGTTTCCTGACGTGCTTGTGGAGACGCTCGCTTATCGGTATACGCGCAAGCCTCCCAAGTATGTTAAGCCGCGGGACAATATTTTGATTCGACTTTGTTCGATTGAGTGTTCGTTTGTGCAGCCTCTGGAACATCCGCAAAACGAAAAGTTCGCTTCCGATATCGAACAGTGGAGCAAAATCGCGAAATATTTGTTCATTTGGGATTATGTTACGAACTACTACGACTATATCAGTCCGTTCCCGAATTATCGCGTCATGGCGCCCAATATCCGATATTTTGTGAAGCATGGCAGTATCGGTCTTTTTGCCGAAGGAGAAGGAGACGACTTTGCCGAACTCCGAAACTGGACCTTGTCGCACCTGATGTGGAATCCTGATCTGGACGAAGGTGTCTTGTTCCAGGAGTTCTGCGATGGTTATTATGGCAAGGAACTTACGCCGATACTTTGGGAATATCGAAATCTGATTTCGGATGCGGGCCAGAAGAGCGGACGGAAAATTCGCTGTTTTGCATTACCGTTCCCCTCTTGGCTTGATCTCCGAACGCTGACCAAAGCGACCTTGCTCATGAAGTCGGCGAAGGGAACGGCGAGCCGTGTCTATGGCGAGCATTCTCCCCAATATCGACATATTCTCAAAACAAGTCTTTCTCTGGACAGCGTCTGGCTCCGACATTATCGATTCTATCGGTCGAAGGCGGCCAATGAGGGAATTCCTTATGCGGGGCCAGAGGATCCGATTGCCGCCTGGAAAGAGTTCACAAGATTGTGCCGTGATTTCGGAGTGCTGCAGCTTGACATTCGCGCGCCAGGCTCAAAAGAAGACGCGTTCGCCATGCAGTTGGCACGCCTCGAATCGGAGTACACTGTTGCGACCGACCTTCCTGATTTCTGTAGTGGAATCTTGTGGGATCGAATTTTCACGTTTGACGATCTTTTGTTCACCAATCTTAAGAACACGGGAGTTCGGGTCGATGACACGGCGGCTTGCGATGGAAAAGCAATGCAGATGTCTACCAAGGTCGACTGGAATGTCAATTACACCCCGTCTTTGGCAGGCAGGTTTCACGTGTATGTTTCCCTTCGCTGCGACGCGAGCGATCCGGAAGCAAAGGCATTAGGGTTCGGGGTGTATGATCCGGAAGCTAAAAAAAGTCTCTTCTCAAAAATTTTGCCGGCTAAAAAACTTGTCGGCCATGAGTATCGATGGATCGACTTTGGAGTGATTCCTTTTACGGAGATGTCTTATTTTTACTTTGCCCACCGACACAGTCCTGACGTTCCTTATGTCTACGTGGATCGGGTGATTCTGGTCAAAGAAGCAGAGACGCCGACGAAATAAGGACAATCGCTCCGCAGCGGCGGTATGGTCTGCCCCGCGTCTTGTCGGAATTGCCGTTGTTCATGATCAACACGCTGTTTTGTTTATGATCATTCAAACAATAACAAATGAGTATCTTTTTTCCTGAAACAAATTTTCATAATTTCTCTCCTTGGCGAAAAAACCGGAGAAAGCACAATATTATAATCAGATAAACTTGCGTCCACCATGATCCCCTTAGCCATTCGCCTCCGTGCGGTTGACCATATTTCCAACAGTCAGCATCAATACAACATCAATACAACATCAATACAACACCAATACAATACCCAGGAGAATTTCCATGAATTTCAAGACGATCGCAGCAAGCCTTTACGCGTTGCTTGCCCTGTCCGTTTGGGCATCGGCGGCGGATAAGTACGTTCCAAAACCGATTCCGGTCAAGTCCGATATCGAAATCACCGCGCTCTACTATCCCGGCACGGAGCAGATGGCCGAATGGTACATGGTGGAACAGACACTGCCGCAGCGCAAACCGCTGCTTGGCTGGTACGACGAAGGCTCCCCGGAAGTCATCGACTGGCAGATCAAATGGTCCGTGGAGCACGGTATTTCGGCCTATTTCGTCGATTGGTACTGGAACATGGGGGAACAGCGACTCGACCATTGGGTCAAAGGATTCTACAAGGCGAAATATCGCTCGTATCTGAAATGGGCCATGATGTGGGCCAATCACAACCAGCCCGGTGCGCACTCCACGCAGGACTTCCGCAACGTCGTCAAGTTCTGGCTCGACAATTACTTTCGTACGCCCGAGTATTACACAATTGAAGGAAAACCGGTCGTCATGATCTATCAGAGCGACAATATCGACCGGGACATGATCGCGGAAGCGGCGATGCAGGGTAAGACGCTCAAAAAGGGGGAAGGGCTCAAGTACGCAATCGACTTCTGCGACAAGCTGGTCAAAGAAGCCGGACTCAAGGGCATCTACTTCATGGATGTCTACAACCACGGCGAATACAAAAAGGAGAAATTCGAGGAACTTCAGGCGGCGGGCATTCGCGAATCCTGTATTTACGGATTCCATCACACGGCGTATCGGAACCATCCGAACCGCGCGAAACTCGACCGGTGGAACATCTCCTTCGACATTGTTCTCGACACAATCGAGCCGTACTGGCAGAAGCGTCTGGACGTTTACCCGAACATGCCGTTCATGCCGCATATCCCGACCGGCTGGAACAGTATACCGCGCACGTTCGACAAGTCGTTCGTTATTTACGATCGTACACCGGAAAAGTTCGCGAAGGTCTGTAAAATGGCCCGCGATTTCTGCGTGAAAAACGGTATCAAACGCGTTGTTCTCGGCCCGGTCAACGAATGGCAGGAAGGCAGTTATATCGAGCCGAATGAGGAATATGGGTTCGGCATGTTCGACGCGCTGCGCGACGCGTTCTGCACGAAACCGGCCGGAGGATGGCCCCCGAACGTAACACCCAAAGAATTGGGACTCGGCCCCTACGAATTTCCCCCCATGCCGTTTTACGCGAAAACGAAATGGACCTTCGACAATTCCACCGAAGGCTGGTATCGCAATCCGTACGGTTCGCCCACCGTCGTTGCCCGAAACGGCAAACTGACGTTCTTCCGCACTCAGCCGAAGCAGGCGGCAATCCGAACCTGCATCACCCCGTTCGACGCCGCGAAGTTCAAATCGTTCCATGTTCGCATGAAACTCGTTCTCAACGCGCAGACTCAACCGACGGGCAAGGAATGTGCCAAACTCTATTGGGGGTCCAAGGACTCGCCTGTCTTCGACGCCAAATTCGTCGTCAACGAA
>JAQVID010000160.1 GCA_028695865.1 Thermoguttaceae bacterium
AAACAATGAAGAAAAAACATTGAAAGAAAATCCAATGGAAGTATATCCAACAGATTTATTTATTCGTCAGAGAAGCAGATTCAAAACTGCTTTCCCTGTAAAGATTTAAAAACTATGTATATGAGGAGACAGAATATAAAGAAAATACAAGCATGAAAAACAGTCTGTTTTGAGTTGCTCAAAAATGTTTTGAGTTGCTCAAAAACGGATCGGCTGACAGTGCGCCCTTACGGAAAGTAATTTCAGAAAACTTTCGAAAAAAGCGATTAACTGCTTGAAATAAATTTCCGGTAGCATAAAATAAAAAGGGATCGCTTGGAGGGGGGTGCCCATTTTAACACAATAACTACCGGTTCTTTGCAGACTATCTATTGTATTGCTAAAGTGCCATTCACTCCCGCCCCCATTTTTTCACACCCCTTTTTTTCAGGGAAAGTTCGTTATGATCGATCACCACGAGCAATGGACAACACTTCATACAGCCGCAAAAACAGGAGATGCACAAACTTGCCAGCAGCTACTGGCGTCAAACGCTGATCCTGCTCCGAAAACGAAGCTCCAGTGGACACCCCTTCATTTTGCCGCAAGGGGTGGTCACACAGACTGCTGTCGCATACTGCTCGACGCCGGAGCCCCAATGGACACAACCGCAAAGATTCGCGGGTACATGCCGATTCATCTTGCCGCGTTGGCTGGTCATACCGAGACGGTCGCGTTCTTCATTGAACGTGGAGCCCGGATCGATTCGCTTACCGTCGAAGGATGGACTCCACTCCATTCCGCGATTGAACACGCACATCGCGAGACGGCTTTGTTTCTGATCGAACATGGAGCCGATCCGAATTTGGCCAAGCGGGCCAAAAAAGCTGTTTTCCCTCTTCATACCGCAGTACAAAATGGACGCGCCGATTTGGTTCAACTTCTTCTCGATGCCGGTGCCAATCCCTATGTTGTCGATAAGCATGGCAAATCTCCTTACGATTACGCCAAAAAGTACAAGTTTGCTCATCTGCTTGAAATCCTGCCCGACCAGGGACCACTCGGCGAGTTGGTGCAGAATCCGGAAGAACTTCGCGTACTCGTTTGCACAGGACATGAGGAAGAATTGGAAGCTTGGCTTGCTGAAGGGAACGATGTAAATATCGCCAATAATATGGGGCAGACACTGCTTCATTTCGCGGTGCTGGAGTCTAATTTGTCCGCCGTTGAAATCCTTCTGCGGCACGGAGCCCTTCCGAATCGAAAAATTGTCTCGTTGGGCAACGCACTGGATATCGCATGCTGCATGACAATCAGCGTCCATCCCAGAGAAACGGAAGAAATCATTAAGCTTTTGATCAAATACGGAGCAAATATTTCTCAGTTCGGCAATATACGTGATGGAATCAAATGCGGCGGCTATCTGTCCCCCGCTGTCAACCAACTTCTGGAACAAAGCGGGTTTGATCTGGATGAACAGACCCGGCGCGACGCGATTCTTCGTTGGGCCGTTGCTTGTGGAGATTGTCTTGAAGCAGAAAAACAACTTCGCGCCAAGGCCGATCCGAACATGTCCAAGCGAACATGCGGTTCTGTTTTTCCGCTGGAACAAGCCGTGTTTTACAATCGTGATGTTACCATGACGAATCTTTTGATTCGTTACGGAGCCAAAGTGAATCGACGTACCGGACTTTGCAACTCTTTGCTTTACAGTGCCGCTGAAAATGGTGATCTGGAAATTGTCAAGCTCCTGGTTGAGGGAGGAGCCAAGGTAAATCGAAAAGACATGTTCGGAGAGACCCCGCTTTATGCCGCGTTGGACGGAGGTCATCGCCATGTCGCCGATTATCTTATCGAACGTGGCGCGGCCATCGACGCTCAGGCAAAATCGTTCCTGGGCATCACTCTGGAAGTGGCCTTTTCTCCCCTTTTCGCTGCAGCCAAATCAGGCGATTTGCAATCTGTTCAACTCTTTGCCCAGGCCGGAGTTGATCTGTCTGTCGTTGGCGAAGGAGGATTGACTCCGCTGCACGCCGCGGCACAAAACGGACATACTCATGTCGTGTCCTTTCTTCTCGACCAAAATGTTGATCTCAACGCAAAAGATTGGGATGGTAACACACCATTACATCTGGCTGGAATGGAAGGACACGCTCAAACAGCCGCTGTCCTCATTGAGCATGGTGCCGACGTAACCGATGTACCTGCGAATTTTCCAACCTTGTCCTGGTATGTTCTTCTTGACCGCCTTGATCTCTTGAAGGAAGCGTGCCAACAGACAAGACACAAGGGGCGCGATGCGAGCAACGATTTACAAGCTTTGAAAACAGCAATCGACCGTGACAGATTCGATATGGTTCAAGAAATGCTCGAACAGGGAATCAGGCCGATCGGCATTCTCTCTTACGCGGCAAGTGAAAACAAACTGTCGTTTGTCCTTCTTGTGCTTCATTATGGAGCCCATGCCAACGAATGCCCGCGAGAAACGGTACCGCCGTTGCATTCAAGTGCTTCGGTCGAAATCGCTCGCGTTCTGCTGGAACACGGAGCCAATGTATATTTGAGATCGTTTTGTCGAGAGTTGGCTTTGGATATCGCAATGGAGAGACAATGCGCGCCGCTGGCCGCCTTTCTTCGTCAGGTGATGATGAAGGAAGACGGTTCACGAACGTAAAGGTTCACTGACGTATCGGCCAAATGCTACACTTGCGGCATGGCAAACTCTTTTCGCGACGGCCGGCCAAAAAACGATGCCGCTTCTTCATCGCCGACAATGCGTTCGTTTTGCGAATCCCAACTGATTCTGCGTTTGAGTCGTGCCGCAATGCCGCTCAAATGACACAGGTGCGCCGCAAGTACGTGTGTGTCAACGTCGCAAATGGGCGTGCCGCCATGCTGTATGCAATACAAAAAATTGAACTTGTTCTCGTGGTATGCCTTTTCTTGTCCTTTCATGTTTGCGAAATCATCGAACGGCGCTCCATTATTGAGGGCGATATAATCTTTCTCCTCGAATTTCTTCGCAATGGAATCTTCCATGATTTTTCCTTTGATCCGACCGCGACTGACGTGCATGCGTCCATTGGTTCCCTCGAAAAGAATGCCGGAACCGTCCTGCGACTTGCTCGTTACGATTAATTCCAAACCACTGGCAAAATGGTGAACAATATTGAACCGTATCGCCGTATTATATTGATTCGAGACAACAGGCCTTCCGTGGGAAAATTCAATTGCGTTTTCACTGTCTGTTCCATCCACCCAAACCGGACCGGTCCCTTTGCTCTGAAGACCAAGAGCCCAAAGGGCACAATCGATATGATGCGCTCCCCAATCGGTAAACTTTCCACCGGAATACTCATACCACCACCGGAAATTGAAATGCCCCCGGGTCGCCGTCGGCCAACCGTATTTCGTTTGGCTGCTCGTCGCCAGATAATCAGTCCAGGGAGCCGGACCAAGCCATTGGTTCCAGTCGAGCGATGCCGGTACAGCGGCAATGGGAAGAGCTGCGCAAGACGGCCCGCCGCCAACATCGCATGTCACGCGTTTGATCTGCCCCAAATGACCGCCGCGAACAATGAGTGCCGCAAGCATGAATTCGTTGCGAAAACAGCGCTGCATTGTGCCCACTTGCAAGACTTTACCGTACTTATGCACGGCTTTACGAATCAGGAGATTTTCTTCAAGTGTCAGCGTGAGCGGTTTTTCGCAAAAAACATGCTTTCCGGCCTGCATGGCTTCTATGGCAATTTTGACGTGCCAATGATCCGGTGTGGCAATTTGAACGAAATCGATATCTTTCCTGTCCAGAATACGCCGATAGTCAGAGCATGTATCCGGGGCAATGATCTTGTCTCCTGATTGACGACCACAGCCTCGCTTCCTCGTTCTCGCCAGGCCGTATTCTGTATCGACATCACAGATTGCAACAACATCAGCCAGCTTATTGAAATGATCCAAATCACCTTGCCCCATATTACCTACACCAATTGCGCCCATTCGGAGCCGGTCTGAACTCTTTTGTGCCGCAGAACTCTTTGCTGTATAAATATAAGGAACAAATCCGACCGAGGCGGCAACGGCTCCACTTCGTAAAAAATCGCGACGTTTGATCTTGCCGGGCATACTCGAAACTCCTCTGAATGATATTGTTTGACGCCGTGGAAAAAACGAACTGTTGACACCTCGTCAACCAAGACACGGCTAAAAGGATTTCTCAAGGCATGGGCAACTTCAGTCAGTTCTTTCTAAAGAGGTTTCCCAAGTTTCTTGCGGAGACAAGGAAAAAGACTTCCGTTGGTTCAGCCCTGTATATCAATTAAGCCTCGGCAGGTTACTTAAGAGCAGAACCCGTCTTACGCTTCACCGAACAGGTTCATTTTACCGGAAACAATCATACGTGTCAACGAAATTTCGATCCGCTGACATTTTCACAAGAATTATTCTTCGACTTGGCGCGGCGCCTCACTATTGAGCACTTGATGAAGTCGCTTATTGTAATATTTGTTATATATAGGTAAAATTGTATGATTTTTTGTGTTATGCGGCCTGAAGTTCCCCGTTTTCCGAAGGTAAACGGGGGGCGGATTGCGAAATGTTCCCACTTGCCGACCATTATCTTACAGCCGCACTCTCATCGCCATGATGAAAAAGCAATCTTTCTTTCACAGCTCACCTGGATAATTATTATCCTTGTACTTTCTAAGTTTATTGTACAGTGTTTTATCGCAAAGGTCAAGGATCATTCCCGCTTTTTCACAATTGTAATTATATTTAACAATTGTCTCCAAAATGGCAAACATTTCAATTTCATCCCAAATTATATCTGGAAGTTTCATATTTTGTTGCTTTGCGAGAACTGCTTCACACAACTCCGCGACATCGTTCCATTCCTCTTGTACCTCACTCGTTTTAACGGGTTTAATCCTCTCAATTAATTTATCTTGTTTAATTGGTTTAATTGATTTAATTGGATTAATTAAATCAATTGGATCATCACAATACAAACAAATACGATCCATAGACAACGACAACATACTGTACCTTGTTTCTTCTACAGGCAAGGGCGTGAAGCCCAATAACAAGTCGGCATCTTCCGCTGGACCATTTGCCGACACAACACAATTTACAGTGTTCCATCCACAGAGATTTGAGTGCACCATCATTTCTGCCCTCCTTAAAAAATAAATCTAACTTGCAACCAGAAATACCTCACATAGCAGCTCAATTAGCATTACATAAACAATTTTACCGAAACGCTTTGACACAACAAGTAAGCAAACAGCAATTTTATTAAAAAAAGTAGAGAAAACTTTACATATTCTAACACGTACAATTAAACAGGGAAAATTTGACATATTAGAAAAGTTAGGCACTTTTTTGCAATGAAGACCGTTGCATATCGCTGACAAATCATTGTATTTGCACAGTTAATACTGTTATATATTTAATTATATTGCCAGAATAGAACTAATATTTGCATTTCATATTATATCACTTGTTTGGTGATGTTTTTTAAAACAAGTAAAAACGCAATATCATACTCAAGTATTTCTGTGTATAACCTGTTATTAAAATGTCATTTTATGTTGACAGATCAGAAGGTTGTCAACGTCTCAAGACCCAGTGGTTTTTTCCCAACTGTTTAAAAACAGAAAATATTCAGATTCATAACACGATTATAACATGTTATTCACAATGAGATCATAACTATATCTCGTTACGCATAAAGCATTTACACCATTTAAGGATTGTTTTCAACATTTTTACGCTGCCTTATTGCTCCTACTATAAAAAATTAAAAATATATTTTAAGAATAAGGACATAAAAGCCCCAAGATAAACAGCACCGGTACAGTGATGTTTATGCTTGACTTTCCATCCTGGTATTATATACTCTTTTGAACGTGATGATACGAATATTTTCACAAAACTTACTGTTTTATATACATTCACCAGTTTGAAATATCGTTTTTTTTGCTTATTCCGATTTTAACATTATTCTTTTTGCGGTTTTACTCCTTTCGGGGATAGTAAAACCGCGTAAATTTTTTATAATAATATTATGTGCCACGGCCTTGGGTTTGGCTTTAACACGGAACAGGAGGTTCCTCGCCGCTCACGAATCATGAGCTTCCTTATAACAGATCGATACGTATCATGAAACTTCGTTGTGAACGAGAGAAATTTTTCCAACTTTTCAATCTGGCTTCTTCTGTTACGACTTCGCGCCGCGAGGTCAAACCGATTTTGCAAAATGTTAAAATGATAGCCCAATGCAATCCGAGCCGATTGGTTATACTTGCCTCTGATATGGCGGTGAGTATTCGTCTGGAGCTGGAACAGAACGTCGAAGTCGATGAAGAGGGCCAAACTATTCTTCCGACTGAAATTACCAAGCGAATCTTGTCTGCCGGTACCGATGCCATGATGGAATTCGAAACCGATGGCACGGAGACTTTCATTACAATTGGTAAGTCGCGTTACCGTTTTCCGACGCAATACGCGGGTGAGTTCCCGGACGTTCCTGCTTTCGAGGAAACGGTCTATCATCAGGTTTCTGCCCCGGTTATGCATGAATTGATTCGAAGAACGATTTTTGCGACCGAAAATCAAAATAGTCGGTACGCTTTGCAAGGCGTTCTGTTCGAGTTTACGGATAATCGGATAGCCGCCATTTCGACGGATGGTCGCCGACTGGCCTGTCAGGAAAGCGTGGCCGAAGTCGTAGGAGATCATTTTTCGGAAAACTCGTCGATCTTCTCGCCGCAAAGTTTGGCTTTGTTCGATAAGTCGCTTGTTGGAAACGAATTTGTCCGTATTGCCGTGAGCCAAAATAAAGCGTCCCTGCAGTGTGGTATGACGACCATTCATTGTCAACTGGTCGAAGGCCGTTTTCCCCGATGGCGGAATATCATTCCCGATACGGCCGGAAAAAACTGTGTCGATCTGATAGTCAGCGCGTTCATGGCGACGCTTGGGCAAGGTCAGGTTTCCACGTCTAAAAACGATCCAGGCACCACGATGCATTTTTCCGTTGGAAATCTTG
>JAQVID010000161.1 GCA_028695865.1 Thermoguttaceae bacterium
GAATCGGCTGAAGCTGAAAACGATAAATCACATCCGTATTGGCGGACAGACACCATCGGGACGTATTGAACCAGGCGGAAGACGAATGCAAGGGTCGGTCGAAGTTGGTTGCGCTGCCCGAGGAGAATGAGTTAAAACGATAAATATCACCATCGATCGTCTCACCACCGCCGAGTAACAGATAATCGCCGGCAAGGGTACCTTCAGACGAGCGACGCGACTTGATGCCCGCGTATATGACCGACGCGGGCGATACTTTTACGTTGCCGAATTGATATGTTTTGTTCGAAGCCCACTGACCCAGACGAACAGAGGTTGAAGTGGACGTCCGATTCGACAGGACAAAAAACGGCTGTAACGCCTGCATTTGTTCACCTGTTTCCAGCGAGCTGTAATCGTAACCGGCGAAATCCAGTCCGCAAGGAGTGCAATTACCACTGCCGTTTTTCACGACTCGCCCGTCAGCCTGAAAGCGATAAAGCTTCATTGGTTCAACAGGAAAACTTTTACTGGACCAAGCACCGGAATTACCATCGCCCACAAGTTCCAGAGTTCCGTCCGGTCGAGCGGACCCTGCTGTTTTGGACGACAGTTTCCAGAGCGACGCGTCTTTCGTACTGGGTACGTTTACATGAGCTGCCGGAGGAGTCGTCAGTTTTTTGAGTGACACAAAAGGTTCTTGCGCACCAGCCAAGCCGGTTGCAAGAGCGATCATCGTCGCACACAAGAAAGAAAAAAATCTCATTTCAAACCTCAAGATAAAATTTGTCAGGAAAGGCAATTCGTGCCAGTTTATCATTTTTCAAGAAAAAGCGTCAAGCCCCGACCGCGGTTAAACAAACGCTCAAAGCGGACGAGGCTCTCGCACAACGTTAGAACATGAACGCAGCAAATATCATGTCTTATTTTGACTTTTTATAGTCGCCGACCATCGGAACAACCGGATGAGTATCAGGACCAAAGTATCGCAGACTGACGAGCGGTTCGGAACCGGTATTAACGACTTCGAAGCCGGCATTGGCCGCAGTGGCCGTGACGAAAACTTCGTCGTCAGGCTCTTCACCGTAATGAATCATATTCGGCGATTCGATATTCAGATTACCCATGGTCCCGCGTCCTTGAACGGTGATCCATCCGCAGGCCCCGCCATCGCGAACAATACAGCGGGCACCCGGCATAAGCGTCAGTTCTTTTGCGGAAATGCGTTGCTTGCCGTCGATCAGACCGTAAGTAATCCAGCGATCGAAACAACCTGCGGCCGGATCGGATTTTTCGGCATCCAAAATCGGCTCAAGATAGTTGTGATCCTTGAAGAACGGATCGACGTTTCTTTCCCAATCGAGCTGTTCAATAATGAAATCCAGGTCAAACTTTTTCTCTTCCGGAACGTCTTTGACCAGAAGCGACCACGGAACTTCGCGTCCTTCCACCAGCGATTGGAACATGCCGAACACATCGCTTCCCCATTGCGGTTCGTAGGTGCAAAGCGAGCCCGGGGCATGAAGTACGCCGGCCGGTACGAGCCAGCCGCTTCCGCGTTTCAGTCGGTAGGCCTTGGACAGATCGAGAATGCCGTTATCGCCTTTGTTCCAGTCTTCCAGACATTTGCGAAGTTGAGCCTTGGTAGTACCCGGCTCCAGTCCCATGAATGTATAATCGAAATGATTTTCCGCGGCGTTCAATTGCGGCGGGAAATAATAGGCTTCCGGCTTGCCTTCCTGGCCGGTGAGTACGGCGTCTTTTTGCATCTGGTGCATATGGTGCGGAATGGGACCCGCGTTGTCAAAGAACTTGGAGAAAACCGGCCAACGCTTGTATTCGGCCCACATCTTTTCGCCAACGACGGCGCCTTGACCTTCGGCTACCGCGTCGCGGAGGAGAAAACGCTGGCCGTTTATCTTGACGTAGCTAAGTCCTTCGTCGTCCGTACGACCTTCGTTTGCCGCTTCCGTAGTACTTGCAAACCATCGTTCGTCGATACCACCACGATTCACGCCGAGCGCGTACCAGTCGGTTGGAGCCAGTTTAATTCGTTTGCCCGGGTGCATAAAATTACGCGGAACCCAGTTTGGGGTCAAACGCAAAAGACCTTTGCCTGCTTCCATTGCCTGAGCCAACAGAGCCCCGACATTGTCCTTGGACGCGATTTTCGATTGTGCAATCATTGATAAACTCCTTCAGGAAAAATAGTGTTCCGGACTCTTGCGGAATTTGACCGGAGAGCCGGGGAAAATACATTTACTCTGGAAACCCTTATTATTACACTTTTGCCAAAGTTTGTCAAATATTTTTCCGGGGCTGGTCGCGATTTTTTACTAAAATTTCCCGGACGCACCAGAAGGCACGTTATTGATTTTCGGGTATAATTTTCTAACGCGACAACGAAAGCGTTGTGGGTTTTCCTGCCTGAATGGCTTGATAAGCTTTCCGGGCTTACCGTGGCGACGGACCGAGGTTCAATCCGGTTATCGCAGTTCAGGCGGCACTTTGGACTGAAAGCAATGACACAGGGCAATGGCCAGGGCGTCGGCAACATCGGGCGGATTGGGGTATTCCTGAAGTTTCAGTTCGTGCTGAATGGCGCGCTGCATTTGATCTTTTGGGGCACGGCCGTTGCCGGTGAGGAGTTTTTTTACTTGAGTCGCGGCGTAGGGAATGACCGGAATGCCGGCCTGAGTAGCGGCCAAATAAATGACACCCCGGGCATGAGCCATCAGAATGGCTGTTTCGGGGCGTTTAGTCAGAGAATAGAGCTTTTCCAGAGCGAGTACCTCGGGATGAAATTGTTCAATAATCTCGGCGACTCCATTATAAATATCGAGTATGCGATCGGCGAACTCTTTTTCTCGTCGGCTGCGGACAACGCCGGCTTCCACGACCTGAATGGAAGAACCACTGGCTTCGAGTACGGCATAGCCGGTGATGTTCAGGCCCGGATCAATTCCGAGTACACGACTTGTTTTTACCAGTCCCCAGTTCATGTTTTTACCGCGAACCTGTCATGTCGAAACTGAATACCTGCTTGACATCGCTCTTATCGGAAGAGACCGGGAAGGAGAAGTCAAGGGCAAGCGGAGCCGGTCCGAGCATCGGAATGGAAATTCTGAATCCGAAGCCGGGCGCGACGCGATAGGTTTCCAAATCTTTGATTGTTGAGGCGACCGTACCGGTATCGACGAAGAGAGCCAGTTGGAATTCATCGCCTCCGGAGAGTGGAATCAGGACTTCCGCGGAGTTGTACCATTCGAAATTACCACCCAAACCGAAAGTTGTATCTTTGAATCGTGGTGTAACTTCACGATATTCGAAACCGCGAATTGTTCTTGAACCACCGCCGTAAAATCGCTCGTAAATTGGGGCGTCGTCCATCCACCCGGCCGCGCTTCGGAGGCCGAGAATCCAGCGTCCGCTGTTATCGTAACGTTTGCGCAGGGTGTAATAGGTTCTGGCGTCAAGCGACAATCGCGGAAAATGATAATCGCCCATGACCATTTCTGCCCCGCCGTTGATTACATAACCTTCGGACGGCAGGAACGGGTGGTTTCGGGTATCGTAACTGGCACTGAGTCCAACAGTATACATATCGTTTCGCCCGAGGACGTCGTTCAGGTCGGGCACGTAAGTTACCAGCGGATCACTGATTTTGACATTGTAATACGAGCCGTTTAAAGTGGTCGAAAAACGGGGTGTCCACTGATAACCGAGTCGAACTTCCGAGCCAATACGCGATTCAAACCATTCGGTGTAATTTCTTTCCGCGTACAGACCGGATATGCCGAAATTTGTTTTCGTATTGAAAATGTAAGGAACATCCCACGACACGGAATAACGTTGAATTTCTGTACCCGGCGAGGCTTGAACCTGGAATATTTGGCCGCCGCCGCGGAACGCGTCACGCCAGCCGTCTGAGCGAAACAGCGAAGTCGGAGGACGGAACAAGTCGAAGTTGCGTTCTGTCATGGAAACGTTGCCGACCAGTCCATAGTCGGAATTGACTCCGATCGAAGCCTGAAACATACCGGTTCGACCTTCTTTGACCGAAGCGACCACGTCTGCTTGCTTAATAGGCGGCGCGCTCATTTCAGGACCGAGAGCCTGACTCAATTGTTGTTGTTGCGGCGAGCCGGGGAAGACGGCATCGCGTCCGGCAAGCGCCCCTGCGTTGAAGCCCGGAGCCGAAGCCAGTTGAGGCGAGCCCACGGAACCATAAGGCCCGACATTCGAGCTCATTTCTGTGGAACTGCCGGCAAGCGGCGGAGCGGTGGCCGGCACGGACGAATACGGATTACCGTAAGACGGAGTGGAACCGTATACGGCCGTATTTGCCGGGTTGGATGCTGTGGCGTTGTATCCGGTACTCCCCTGATTCGTGCCCCCCTGATTGGTTGCTTGTGGGGTAGTATAACCGTTATTCAAGTTGGATGGGGTAGTTGTTCCGGAAGGCGAAACGGCGGCACTCGAAGCATTGGAGTACATGGACGTATCGCCGTAGGACGAGACCGGTGCTTGCGTTTGCGAGGCGGCTGTGCCAGGAGCGACGTAAACAGTATTACCACTGGAATACGTCGTGCCCGAGGTCGTTGTATTGTTAAAGCCGGTTGGAATCTGCCGCATTTGTCCACGAACCGTCTGTTCGGAAACCGGGCGAATGTACGCGTAACGATTCCCCGTTTCCGACGCATCAGGCGTTTGAGGCTGATTGTATCCCAGTCTGCCGGTTCCGCGATTTGAATTGTTTTTCTTGGGCTTGTATTCGTTTTTGTTTGGGGCGGGTACTTCGTCTTCCGGTATGATCTTAATGGTCGGAAGTGGTCCTTCATTAGCCTTGTCGTTGAAATAGCCGCTTCGTCGCAGCGAAGTTTCGCTGGCACGAATCTTTCTTCCGTTAAGAAGTTGACCAGGAGCAATATCAAGCATATTCAAAATTACGGACGACTTTGTTCGAGCTTCTTCTCCGTCATAGGAAATCAGAATGTCGCGAACGCGGTACCGGTCTTTTTCGGTTACTTCATATCGAATATCAAGGTATCCTTCTTGATCTGTCAAAATCTGTTTGGGGTCAATTTCGGCCAGAACATAGCCCCGATCCTGATAGGCGTATTTAATCGCGACACGATCTTCTTCGATTTGTGCCTGATCGTAGAATTCATTCTTTTTGGCCTTGAGGAGTTTGTTCAATTCGTCATTCGAAATAATTTTGTTTCCTTCAAAGAGGAAATTTCGAACGCGATAGCGAGGACCTTCGTCGATGATATAGCGCACGGTCACCCAGGCGTGAGGCTTGCCCTGACCGGTATATCCTTCGCCTTCGTTGAATTCGCGGTCGATCCGAGCGTCAAAGAAACCCAGTCGACGATAATTTTCAAGCAGTTTTGTAACATCTTCGTCGAGACGTTCACGGCTGAAATCACCTCCAATGACATACAGGAACCCGGGCTTGGATATGATCAGACTTTTTAGCCGGGAACTACTGGCGATCTTGTTGCCGACGAATTCGGTTTTGAGAACCCGCTGCTTGACTCCTTCGTCGATAGAATAAACGACGCCAATATCTTCAGGACGGTCTCCGCGCAGAATATCGACATGTGGCTCGTTATATCCTTTGTTTTTGTAAAGCTCAACGATACGCAGACGACCGTTTTCGACATCGTAAGGGTCAAGTCTCGTTTCGCCGCGTTTCATTCCGATTTCTTCCAGTATGTGAGTTTTGGAAATCTTGCGGTTGCCAATGACCTTAATATATTGGACGAGACGGCGCGGGGTCAAGTCGAAATTAACCGTGATACTGTCCGGCTTCTCGGGAACGAGTGTCGTCGAGACCGTTACGTCGATAAATTGCTTGGTTTGCAGAAGGGTTCGTTTGTCTTCTTCAAGTGTCTGCTGCGAAAACTTATTGCCGATTTTTGTCTTGATCAGTTTATTGAATTGTTGGGTGGACATTTCAAGTCCGGAAACGCGAATATCGCTTATGTTCAACTCTGAAAGACTCAAATTCGACGCTTCTTTGGATGTGAGTACCATATCAACCGGCTGCCTGGTGGGTTCATCCGGTCGGGAAAACGAATCACTCCAGTTGTTCGGAGTCGTTTTTTGTCCTGGACCCGCGGTCGGTTGAGCGACGGTTGGGGTAACTTGCGGCGGTGATACCGCTTGTTGCGATGATACCGCGGCCGGCACTGTGTATTGTTTGGAACTGGCAAAAGCGGCGTCATTCCAAGTAGTGTCCGGACCTGTCTTCGTAGCGGCAGATGTTTGCGGCGTGGCAGGCATTTGCGGCGTGGCAGGCATTGGAGTTGCGGGAACGGGTAGCGAAGTCGAAGGAGCGGTCGCCACGGGCGGTATGACGATATTCTTGTTGTCTGAACCGATTCGAAAACCGGGATCATAACCTGTCTGTTGAATTGGATTGGGGTTTTGAGCCGGCTTGACCGCGTTTTTTGTTTCTGTCGGTTTGGATAACGACATGTCGGGTACCCATTGATCATCTTCGCTTTTTGGGACCGGCTTGCCGTCTGGAGCTGTCGCAAAGTCACGGCTCATGTAATGGAGGCCATTGATGTCTTTGAGTGACTGTCCAGCGACTTCTTCGGGAGAAAGCGGCGATGACGACGCCTGTCCCCACGCGGAAGTCATTCCTGTAAGGCAAATCATGCCCGACAGGAGCAGCGATAACAGACACGTCGTTGTAACTCGATTAAAAAGGGAAAACATTCTCTTAAAAACACCGGGGAAAAGGATAATAATGATACCAAAACGGCTTCGTACGAAGTCGATCCGCTTTTCTTCTGTTGAACAATACCGAAATTCCCCGTTTTACACAAGAGCGATTTATAAAAAAGGGGGAGAAAGTTTATTTTCGGGCGCAACTTCCAACTTGTTGCAGAAAATGCTAAAAGAAAAAGGGGAGAGTGAGTACAGACAATAACATAAATATATAGGGTGTATGGGCAATTGTCTTGTGGTCGCAACTTTAGAAACAGGTAAAAAAGGCGAGTAGTC
>JAQVID010000162.1 GCA_028695865.1 Thermoguttaceae bacterium
CCATGGTCAAAAAACCTCGTCTGATTCGTACCCGAATCGGAGCGAGTCTGTATGAACTGACCCGGGACGAACTTGCCGCGGGGGAACGCCGCATTATCAGTGGTAGTGTTCTTTGCGGTCGAGCCCTGGAAGACGAAGGTCTTTGTTTTCTGGGCCCCTATGTGAATCAGATTTCTGTTATTTCCGATGGCGACCCGCGTGAACTCTTTGCGTGGACACTCCCGTGCTTCCGTAAATTTTCGCTGGCCGGAACGGTTGGTTCCCGATATCTTCCTGTTTGGCCGTTCAAAATGAATACTGGTCTTTACGGGGGGCATCGCGCCGTCTTCCCGACCGATATGTTCGAGAAGGTCATGCCTCTGGATATTTTGCCCGTTTTCCTGTTCCGCGCGTTGGAAAACGGTGATATTGACGCTTGTGAAAAACTCGGGGCTTTGGAGCTTGACGAAGAGGATGTCGCGCTTTGCACTTTGGTTGACAGTGGCAAAAACGATTTTACCGCGTCTCTTCGCAACATGCTCAACCTGATTATGAAAGAAGAGGAGTAATCACCCGATGAAATTCCTTAAAAATATTTTGGGCGGAGTCGAGAAGAAGTTTTTTGCCAAAGGGAAAGTGTTTGCGCCATTCCATCCGGTATTCGACGCAATTGATACTTTTCTTTACACGCCCGGCGAACGAACCGCCGGTACATGTCATGTTCGCGACTGCAACGATTTCAAACGCATGATGATCACGGTCATGTACGCGTTGATTCCGTGTATTGTCATGGGAATGTATAACGTTGGTCTTCAGGCCAACCGACTCATGGAACTCAACGGAATCGAGCAGGCGTCCGGATGGCATGGAGCGATTTTGAATTGGCTTAATGCTTATTTCCCCATGTTGAACCTGTTCGGCGCTTCGGTGTGGAACATTATTGGTTGCACGCTTCATGGAGCGGTTTATTTTATTCCGCTTTACCTTGTTTCGTTCTTCGTCGGTATTGCCTGGGAAGCGTTGTTCTCCATGATTCATCATGAACAGATTCACGAAGGTTTCTTCGTGACCGGACTGATTTTCCCGCTTACCCTTCCGCCGTCCACCCCGCTGTGGCAGGTCGCGATCGCGATTTCGTTCGGTGTTGTGATCGGCAAGGAAATTTTCGGTGGTACCGGTCGCAACTTTTTGAATCCGGCTCTTGTTGCCCGGGCATTTTTGTTCTTTGCTTATGCGGGACAAATTTCCGGCGATAAAGTATGGACGACCGTCGATGGCGTTTCGAAAGCGACCCCGCTGGCCATTGCGACGAATCCCAGTTTCACCGAAGGGGGGGTGGCCGGTTTGCAGAAAGCCGGTTATGGAATGTTCGATTGCTTTATCGGAACCATCCCGGGCTCGTTTGGCGAAACCTCAACGCTTGCCTGTTTGATCGGCATGGTGTTTTTGCTCTTTGTCGGCGTGGCGTCGTGGCGAATCGTCGTGAGTGCCTTCGTCGGAGGCATGGGCCTTGCAACGTTCTTCTGGCTCCTGGGAAGTAATACGAATGCGGCTTTCGCGCTTGGTCCGTTCTGGCACGTCGTCATGGGTGGTTTTGCCTTCGGTATGATCTTCATGGCCAGTGACCCGGTTACTGCCGCATTAACGAAGCCCGGTCAATATATTTATGGTCTGCTGATTGGTGCTTTGGTTATTGTCATTCGGGTGTTGAACCCGGCGTACCCGGAAGGAACAATGCTCGTGATCCTGTTCGGAAACTGCTGTGCTCCACTGATCGACTGGTTTGTCGTCCAGGCTAATATTAAGCGACGTCTGCGACGAACAGCCGAATCGACATTGAACTAAAGGGAATCATTAGGTTGTATCGGCGAATCGGCTTCCTGCGAAAGCAATGTTTTGATTCGTCGATATCAAGATAAACGGAAAGATAAAGACATGGAAAAAGACTCCATATTTAAGACGTTTGCCGTGGCACTGGGTGTTTGCGTCGTTTGCGCGATCATCGTGTCGGTTGCCGCGACGGTTCTCAAGCCGTTGCAGGAGAAAAACAAGCTGCTGGACAAGCAAACCAACGTATTGCGAGCGGCCGGGCTGGTTGATATGAAGGCTTCTGTGAGCGCTGCGGAAGTCGCTGAACTCTTCAAAAAGATTTCGCCCGTGGTCGTTGATTTGGCGACTGGCGATATTGTCAAGGATGCCAAGCCGGCCCAAATAGAAGCCGATGAAAGCAATACGGTTGCGATTCCCGCCAATGACGATGTTGCCGGGATTAAATCACGACCGAAACAGGTTGTCGTTTATGTCGTCAAAGACGCGTCCGGCAAGCCGGAGACAATTGTTCTTCCGGTTTATGGACGAGGCTTGTGGTCCACGATGAAAGGTTTTTTCGGAATCAAGGGCGATCTTCAGACGGTCAAGAATTTGACATTCTATGATCATGGCGAAACACCGGGCCTTGGCGGTGAAATTTCCAATCCTGTCTGGGTTCATCACTGGAACGATAAAAAGGCGCTTGACGAACGCGGAAATCCGGTTATTACCATCATCAAGGGAAACGTCGATCCGACGTCGCCTCAAGCGGACAGTCAGGTGGACGGTATTTCAGGCGCAACGCTGACCTGTCGTGGTGTTAATCATACGATGCAATACTGGCTTGGTGATTCCGGGTTCGGCAAGTATATCAAAAACCTGAAAGAAGGCAAATAAAGAACATTCGGCAAGGTCTGTCAGGCCTGTCGTTTGGATTATTTGTTATTCCTCAACCTATGCAATTATAGAGAAGCAACATGGATTCCAAACTGAAAAAAATCTTGCTTGAGCCCATATTCAACAACAATCCCGTTGTGATTCAGGTGCTCGGCATTTGTTCGGCACTGGCCGTTACAACACGACTTCAGACCGCGGTCACGATGTGTCTGGCCGTGACGTTTGTAACAGCCCTTTCGAACGTTGGTGTTTCGCTCGTTCGAAAGATCATCCCGGGCAGTATCCGCATGATCGTCGAAATGACGATTATCGCTGCCCTTGTCATTATGGTCGATCAGTTCATTAAAGCTTTTTCCTACAACCTTAGCAAAGAATTGTCGGTGTTCGTAGGTCTTATTATTACGAACTGTATCGTGATGGGACGAACCGAAGCGTTCGCGATTAAAAACAACGTGGTGGAAAGCGCCATCGACGGCTTGGGCAACGGATTGGGCTATAGTGTTTTATTGCTGGTCGTCGCGTTTGTTCGTGAGCTCTTCGGTTTCGGCACGCTCTTTGGTTATACCGTATTGAGCACGGTGAATCAGGGCGGATGGTATGTTCCAAACGGACTGCTTGTTCTTTCGCCGGGGGCTTTCTTCCTCATCGGATTCTTTATCTGGGGACTCAAAACCTGGAAGAGCAATCTGATTACCGACGAATAAGATTTCATTACGAGATATGAAGCAAACTCCGGATGTTCGTCCGGGGTCTTAAAGGAAAGATCATGGAACACGTAACTAGCATGTTTATTCAAGGGGTTTTTACCCAAAACCTTGCCTTGGTATTGTTTCTCGGAATGTGTACATTCCTTGCGCTAAGCAAAAAAGTTGAAACAGCAATGGGGCTTGGTATCGCGGTCATCGTTGTACAGGCGATTACCGTGCCGGTCAATGCCCTCCTTTTGAATTATGTCCTCAAAGAGGGTGCTCTGTCCTGGACTGGAATCGAAGCACTGTCCAAACTCGACCTGTCGTTTCTGACGTTCATTACGTTCATCAGTGTTATTGCGGCCATGGTTCAGATTTTGGAAATGTTGCTCGATCGTTTCTTCCCGCCGTTGTACAACGCGCTGGGAATTTTCCTGCCGCTTATTACGGTTAACTGCGCGATTATGGGTGGTTCTCTGTTCATGGAGCAACGCGGTTATAATATGATGGACAGTTGCCTTTACGGTCTGTTCTCCGGAATCGGTTGGGCTTTTGCCATTGTGCTGTTGGCCGGCATACGCGAAAAACTCGAATACAGCCGTTCGCCAAAAGCTCTTCGCGGAATCGGTATGGCGTTTATGGTTGTTGGCCTTTTGGCCATGGCTTTCATGTGCTTTTCGGGTATGTGAGACCGGGCTTTAAGCAGAGCAAAACCGTTTCGCGTTTTTTCCCGTCGTGCCGTTCCCTGTTTTCCGATGGTAAACGGGGAATGATGAAGGGGTGATAAAGAGTCGGCAGTAAAAACCGTTTACGTTGTTTTTCGTGTCAAGGCCGATATGTTAAGAGGTTTGACGCCAAGAGGCGAAAGGCAACACGTTCGATAAAGGATAAAAGTATAATGAGTGATTTTCAGGTAATCATTGCGGGGATCGTTGCGTTTCCGGTCATTGTTCTCGTGCTCGTCGCGATTATTTTGGCCGCAAAAGCAGTGCTGGTTCCCGCCGGAAATGTTGAGATTGAGATCAACGGAGACGTGTCCAAAACGTTGTCCGTTCCCACGGGCGGCAAGTTGCTGGGTACGCTTGCCGATAAGAAGATTTATATTCCATCCGCTTGCGGTGGTGGTGGAACGTGTGGCCAGTGTAAAGTTCGTGTTCTTTCCGGTGGCGGTGATATTTTGCCGACCGAAACAGGGCACATGAGCCGTCGCGAATTGAAATCCCACACGCGTCTGGGCTGCCAGGTTCCGGTAAAGCAGAATTTGAAGATCGTCATTCCTCCGGAAGTCTTTTCCGTCCGCAAATGGGAATGTACGGTCCGAAGCAATCGTAACGTTGCGACGTTCATTAAGGAACTTGTCCTGGAACTTCCTGCCGGAGAAAACGTTGAGTTCCGCGCCGGTGGTTATATTCAAATCGAATGCCCTCCGCACACGATTCACTACCGTGATTTCGAAATCGGCGAAGCCTACCGCGGCGATTGGGACAAGTTTAACGTGTGGCAATACACGAGTGTCGTTAACGAACGTGCCATGCGTGCCTATTCCATGGCGAACTATCCCCGGGAAAAAGGGATTATCATGCTGAACGTTCGTATCGCCTCGCCTCCCCCACGCATGGGCAAAGTTCCTCCCGGGATCATGTCCTCTTATATTTTCAGCTTGAAGCCGGGTGACAAAGTTACGATCAGTGGCCCTTACGGCGAATTCTTCATTCAAGATACGCCCGCTGAAAAAATCTATGTCGGTGGCGGTGCCGGTATGGCTCCGTTGCGGTCGCATATTTTCGAACTCCTCAAACACCTCAAGGCCCAACAGAAGATTTCGTACTGGTATGGGGCGAGAAGTTTGCGCGAAGCGTTTTACGTCGATGAGTTCGAAGAGCTTGCAAGGGAATTTCCCAATTTCTCCTGGCATCTGGCTTTATCCGAACCGCTGCCGGAAGACAACTGGAACGGTTCCACCGGTTTTATTCACGAAGTCTTGTTCAATGAGTATCTCAAAGCGCACAAAGCGCCCGAAGACTGTGAATATTACATGTGTGGTCCCCCCATGATGACCGGTGCCGTACTCAAAATGCTCGATAACCTCGGAGTCGAACGGGAAAGTATTCACTTCGACGACTTCGGCGCTTGATTCCTTTTATGTTCTTTTTATTTAATGCAGGAGGCTGTAAATGCAAGTATACGAAGGAAATGTTTGTCCTCCGGGACCGGGCAAGATCGCTATTGTCGTCGCCCGGTTCAACGCGACCATTACCGAACGACTTCTCGAAGGAGCTGTTCGCGTATTGCGAGAAAATTCGGTGAACGACGAAGATATTTGGGTTGTTCGCGTGCCCGGGGCGTTTGAACTGCCCACTCTGGCTCAGCGCTTGGCTCTGGACGAAAATGTTCAGGCCGTGATATGTTTGGGTTGCGTGATCAAAGGCGAAACGACGCACGATGAGCATATTAATCGGGCGGTGAGTCTTGAGCTTGCCCGAATCGGCGCGGAGAACGGAATCCCGATTATCTTTGGCCTTCTGACCTGCAATACCGTGGAACAGGCTTTGGCCCGAAGTGGTCAGGCAGAGCAATCGCATGACAAAGTTGCCGATCCGACCGTTGGCAATAAAGGTGCAGAAGCGGCAGCCTCGGCATTGGAAATGCTTCATGTTTTGCGGCAGCTTCCCGAGCTTGAGGAAGAGCAGGAAGAGGGTATTCCTGAATCGATTATCGCCAATGCCACTCATTATTCGCAGGGTGATTTCGATGCAGATTCGTTTGGTGACGCGGACGACTTCGACGACGAAGACGAATTCGAAGAGTTCGACGACTTTGGCGATGTCGACGACAAGCCGCAGAGCGGGCGCGAATCGAAAGACAAACGTCCTGCGCATGACGGGCGCGGCGGTTTCAGTAAAGGCAAGGGGTCGTTCGGCAAGAAATCATTTGGCAAGGGAAAAGAACGAACTCAAGGGAAAAGCTTTTCAGGCGGCAGAAGTTCATCGGGAGACAGAAGTTCTTCGGGCGGCAGGGGTTTTTCCGGAGGGAAAAGTACCTCGGGCGGTAAAAGCGGTTTTTCCAAAGGGAAGAGTTCCGGAAAGAAATTCAAAAAGTGATCGCGATGAAGCATACTCCCAACGACAACAAGAAATTTCGAGAACGCAGTTTTGGCCGCCAGGTCGCTCTTCAGATGATTTTTCAGGAGGAGATGAATCCGGGTGCTTCCGCCGAGTTCAGTGATGATTTCATTCACGCTGAACTGGGACGTTTATCGGTTCAGGTTACGCCGACCACGCCGGAATCGGCTCAAGAGCTTGAAGCGATTCGCGAACAACTTGTCAACGAGGATGTCGATTGCGGTTCGCCTATTTCGCATGAGGCGTATCAGCAGTTGGTTAAATTTGTGTGGCGATTGGTTCGAGGCACGTTGAGCCAGCGAGACGAAATTGACGCGCTCATCAGGGACGCGTCGCGGAACTGGACGCTTGAACGCATGTCGTCCACGGACAGAAACGTGATTCGGTTGGCCGTATTCGAAATGAAAAGCGTTGGCACGCCGCGAGCTGTCGTCATTCACGAAGCACTTGAGTTGGGACAAAAATTCGGAACGGACCATTCCG
>JAQVID010000163.1 GCA_028695865.1 Thermoguttaceae bacterium
ATGAAACGGGGCGATGAATTTCCGCCGGTCGTCGTGTTTTGGGATGGGGCTCATGAAGAGTATGTTTTGGCAGATGGATTTCACCGAATGGAAGCACTGAAAAGAATCAATTCGACCGCTTTTGTTCCGGCTCAAGTCAAACTGGGAACGGAAATGGACGCCCGTTGGTACGCGATCTGCGCCAATAAAGATAACGGGCTTCGCCGTTCCAACGCCGATAAACGCCGGGCGGTTGAACTGGCGTTATTGCACCCGCGAGGGGCGAAAATGAGTAATCGGTTGATTGCGAGATTCTTGGGAGTGAGCGAGTTTTTGATTCGCGATATTCGTAAACAATTGGAATCGACTGCGATATTATCGCAGTCAACTTTACGAATCGGTGCGGACGGAAGAGAAATTGATACCAGTAATATAGGAGAGTCCCAAGTAAACTTCGAAGATAAAACCTGTCTTGAGTGTAAGTGGTATCGCAATGGCCGCTGTATGTACAGTGCCGATTACAAAGAGCCGGAAGAGCCCGCCTGTGAAGAATTCTGTCAACTCGTAATTACAGAACCGGAACCGGTTCCGGATCGGTCGAACGTGAAAATTCTCGAAAATTGGGGCGATAAAACGCCCAAACGAAAGAACCTTCACGCCTATCAAAGCCGCGATTCCATTACCATTAAAGTCCCGAAAAAGGTCATGTTGGCCGCTGTTGAACTTCGGCACGTGTACGGCCAGGAATGGCTCGACGATCTCGGAATTTATATCATCAATATGAAACAGCAGATGGATTGACTTTCTTTTTGTTTCGCGCAGCGGCGCAGAGTACGCAGCGAAAAGGAAAAAGAAAACATTCTTCGTTGCGCCGCCGCGTCGCTGCGCGAAATCGACACCTACAAAACAGGACACAAAATGTTATTCAAATTTTATATGACGGACGAGTCGAAAACGCTTCCTAATGGAGTCAATGTCTATCGTATTGTCGCGGCCCGGTCTTTCGGACACATTAAAAAGTGCGACTTTGGCGGCTGGCTTCAGTACGCGGAAAACCTGTCGCAACTTGGAACCAGCTGGGTTGCGGATGACGCGATCATTTGTGGAGAGAGTATCGTTTCGGAAGACGCCCTTGTTAAAGATTCGGCTGTGGTAGACGGACATTGCCGCGTCTCCGGTAATGCGGTCATCTGCGATCAAGCAATGTTGCGCGGTCGTGTCTATGTTTTCGATCATGCAATCATCGGATCGGAAACATCCCTTGCGGATCAGTGCAGTGTTCACGATAAAGCGACCGTCTTCTGTACTCCACGCTGGACGAATTCACAAAGCAATATCGGAACAAATATTTCCGGCAGAGCGACCGTTCGAGGAAACGCAACGATCTGCGGAAAAGTCTCCATTCGCGATAATGCTCTTGTGGAAGATAACGCGACCGTTTCGGAGTCGGGTCGGGTCTACGAAAATGGTCGTGTCAGTGGAAACGCTGTGATACGCGGGCAAAGTTCTGTCTGTGATCATGCCTGGATTATGGGGGAAACAATCCTCTGCGACCGGGCCAAAGTCGCCGGAACCGTTCGACTTGGCGGCAAGGTGATCGTCTCCGGTCGAACCTTCATAACAGGCTGGGGAATGCAAAGCGGAAAGACCGAATACCGCGATAAAGTTATCTCCGGCGACGGAACTCTTATTTACGACCGTTTTCTCAAAAAGGAGGAGGAAGCCAATGTCTCTTGACAAAAGCATTGAACATGGCAAAGAGCATCGACGTGAATATTACGGTTCCCAACGGATCGACTACACCTGTCGTAATCATGGAAGTTGTCCGTACTGTCGCCGGAACAGAATGTTCAAAAAGAAGAAACATGAGACGATAGATGATAAACAAAATGGAGATGAGATATTACCAGACGGAAGCCGTTCAGGCAATCTACCATTATATACGAACGAATAGCGGCAATCCATGTTGTGTACTGCCAACGGGGTCCGGGAAGACGATCGTGCTGGCCACGATATGCAAGGACACGGTTGAAAAGTGGCATGGACGGGTTTTGATTCTTGCCCATGTGAAGGAGCTGTTGGAGCAGGCAAAAGATAAACTTTCGATGTTCTGCTTTGATATTCCGATTGGTTTGTACAGTGCGGGGTTGGGCGAAAAAACTTCCAACGGGCCTGTCATTGTCGCCGGGATACAATCCGCATATCAGAAGGCAAAAGAACTCGGAAAATTTGATTTAATTATTGTTGATGAGTGTCATCTCCTGCCGGAAGACGGCGACGGTATGTATCGGCAGTTTCTTTCGGATATGAAGTCGATCAATCCGGCGGTCCGACTCATTGGGCTTACGGCGACTCCGTATCGCATGTCGAGCGGCTGGCTATGCGGACCGGACAATTTGCTCAACGACGTCTGCTACGAAGTCGGTGTGAAGGAACTCATTACACAAGGGTATCTCTGTCCGCTCATTACAAAGGGATCGAAGCGACAGCACGATTATTCAAAACTTCACGTTCGGGCGGGCGAATTCGTTTCCGCAGAAGTGGACGAACTGGTTAATACCGAATCAAATGTATATGCCGCCTGTCGCGAAATCGTCGAACAGACAGCGGACAGAAATAAGGTTCTTATTTTCGCCAGCAGTGTTGAACATGCCAAGCATGTTCAGAAAACGCTTGCCGATATGACAGGATTGGAATGCGGACTGGTTACCGGATCAACGCCGGTTCAAGAGCGCGATCTTCTTTTGCGCCGTTTCAAAGGGGAGCAAATTCAAGCGAACCTTTTCAACGAATCGCTTCCAGTTTTGAAATATATGACGAACGTCAATGTTCTCACGACCGGCTTTGATGCCCAGGACATTGATTGCGTCGTCATGCTTCGTCCGACCGCCAGTCCGGGCCTATACCAGCAAATGGTCGGACGCGGGCTCCGGCTTCATCCGTCAAAACCGAACTGTCTTATCCTTGACTTCGGTGGCAATATCGTCCGGCATGGTCCGATTGACGCGATTCACATTAAAGATAAACGAACGTCGGACGACGGCGAAGTTCCCGCAAAACAGTGTCCGGAATGTCAGCTTATTATACATGCCGCGTATTCGATCTGCCCCGGTTGTGGATACACATTTACGGCAAGAGAGTCTTCCGAAATTGATAACAAAGCGTCCGAAGAAAACATCTTAAGCTGTGATGAAACAAACGAGTATGACGTGGAAGACGTTTTCTACGCAGTCCATCAGAAAGCGGGCGCTGACGATTTCGCTCCCAAGACAATGAGAGTCGATTACAAAATCGGCTGGAACCAATTTCGTTCGGAATGGTTATGTGTCGAACATGAAGGCTGGCCGCGCAAGAAGTTTGAACGCTGGTGGAACGAGCGAACCAAAGCGCCGCTCCCCTCGTCGGCTTATGAGGCAGTGCAAGTTGCCAATAGTGGTGCACTGGCAAAGCCGTCTCAAATTACTGTTGTCCGCAAGGCAGGCGAAAAATACGAACGGGTCAACGGTTATGTTCTTGGACCGGTTCCAGATGAAGTACCGGATGTCAATTCGAACCCGGTGTATACCTGCGGTCAATGTCTCTATTTTTGCGGCGGCTGGTGCAGTATTACTTTTCAGTCTGATCTGCCGTCGAATACAAATTCTTGTGGTCAGTTTTTGGATAAGGAAGATATTCCATTTTAGGAACGCTGTTTAATAATCATATATTTTGGAGGTTGAATGACAATAAAAACAACTTGCGATTCGCATCCGATAGCGGATATCTTTCCACTGCTTTCGGAAACGGAACTTAAAGTATTGGCTGACGATATCAAAGAAAATGGTCTGCAAGTTCCCATTACACTTTTTGACGGGCATATTCTGGATGGAAGAAACAGATATCAAGCCTGTCTTATGGCGAACGTGAAACCAACATTCGTTGAGTATACCGGCGATAACCCAGTTCAGTATGTCGTTTCAACAAACCTGCACCGGCGTCATCTCAACGAATCTCAACGGGCAATGGTCGCGGCGAGAATTGCGAATACGACTTGGGGTGGGGACAGAAAATCAAAATGCCATTTGGCACCTTGTTCAGAAAGAACAAACCAAGAAGCCGCTGAATTACTGAATGTTTCTGAACGTTCTGTTAAGCGAGCCGCCAAGGTAAAAAACAACGCTATTCCTGAAGTAATCCAAGCCGTCGAATCCGGTCAGATACCTGTCTCGCTTGCCGCTGACATTGCCGACGCGTCTCCTGAAAAACAGAAAGAGGTAATCGCCAAAGACGACAAGAAAGCGATCCTTGCCGCTTCCAAAGAGATACGCCGGGAAATGGCCGAAGAACGCCATAACCGCCGCACTGCCGCGATCAACGAGGCGATTGCACGTAACAGACCGCTTGACGGAACATTGGGCACGTTCGCCATTATTTACGCCGATCCGCCCTGGCAGTACGACTCCAGCGAATCGGACTCACGTGTTATTGAAAACCAATATCCGACCATGACGCTGGACGAAATATGTAAGCTGGACGTCGCAAGTATTACCCATGAAGACGCTGTGTTGTTTTTGTGGACAACCAGTCCAAAACTGAAAGAAGCGTTTCGTGTTTTGGACGCCTGGGGATTCGACTACCGGACCTGTGCTGTCTGGGACAAAGAGAAAACCGGTATGGGTTATTATTTTCGTCAACAGCATGAGCTTCTACTCGTTGCGACAAAAGGTAAACTTCCAACACCGCTTCCGGCAACCCGTCCGCCGTCGGTTATTCGTTTTCCAAGGGGTGAACACAGCCAGAAGCCGGATGTCGTTTATTTGATGATCGAAGAAATGTATTCCGACCTTCCGAAAATAGAACTTTTTTGCCGCTCGCCGCGTGAAGGCTGGGCCGCCTGGGGGAATCAGATTTGACCGTTATTCATTCGTTATAATACATTTATGTCAATGATCAACAAAGAATACCGACCTCGTTCGCTCATGGACTTATATCCATTTTGGGTGAATTCAATAGGCGACAGTTTTCGGGATGAAGTCAAACACATTTACAACGCTCGAAAAGAGCGAAAAGGAAATTCTATGGATAATCGTAATTACAGCGTGGAACAATGGCTGTCCGGTATGATCGGAGACCGGCGTTTCTATCCGGCCCGATCCGTTCGGAAATACATGGAAGAGCAACTCGACAGCAAGTTTGTAAAACTGCCTGAATTCGGAGAGTGCATTATTGCACGGAATGGATATCATATTACCGTCAATGAAGAAGACGGTATTGTAAATGTGGAAGTTTATGATACCGCCGACGAGAACGTTTTTTCTGCGTCCTGGAAACTTAGACCATAAGGAGTCAGTATTATATGAGTACGCATTCGTTTATCTGTATGGAAGTCGGCGACAGTATTCAGGCGATCTACAGCCATTTTGACGGCTATATCGACGGAGTTGGCGCAACACTGAAAGAACATTATCAGGCTCGCGAAAAGATCGAAAAGCTGATTTCGCTTGGCGACATTTCCAGTCTGTGCGATACGCCCGAAGATTGCCATGTGTACGAAGACAGCGAGGTCCGTCGTTTCGATTCCATTATGGAACTTCTCGAAGCCGCGACCGACTCTTATGTCGAATATGTTTACCTTTATACTGATACCGGCCAATGGCTTTGGTACGAAGTCTTTGACGACAATTCAAAATGGCGTAATTTGTAACGGAGTGTTTATGAACAATAATGTTACATGTCCAATTACGGAAATAACAATGACGTCCGACCGGCGCAAAATTGACCGGAATAAAGTTGGTGAGCTTGCACAGTCCATAAGAAACGTTGGTTTGATCAATCCGATCACCATTACTGCTGACAGACAGCTTGTGGCAGGTGCCCATCGTCTGGAAGCGTGTAAATCATTGGGAATGTCTGACATTTCCTGTATTATCTTTGACGGAAGCGATCTTCAAAAAGAACTCGCGGAAATAGACGAAAACCTCGTTCGGTTGGAATTGGACCCGATCAGCATCGGTGAACTTGCGATACGACGTGATGAAATTCTGGACGCTTTGGGACAGCGGGCGAAAAGCGGAACAAATGTAAAGAATTCAAGAACGGGGACGCCCGGCGGCCCCGTTCCCAAGACAACGGAAGATGTCGCCAATGAAATTGGGATATCGAAGTCCACTCTCAAAGAGAACAAGCAACTCGCCCGCGATCTGACTCCCAAAGCAAAAGATGTTGTCAGACAATCGGATGTATCCAAAAAGGACGCTTTGAAACTTGCCCGAATGAAGCCGGAAGAACAGAATAAACTCGCGGAAAAGTTGTCCAATGGCGAAGCAAAGTCTTTGGTGGATGCCAAACGATTGGTCGTAAAAGAAACCATGGAAGAGCCCGAATCGCTTTCCGCTGACATAAAATATCGTGTGATCTATGCCGACCCGCCATGGTCTTATGGCAATAAACTTGTGGACGGATATGGTGCAGCAGAGAATCATTATCCCACTATGTCTCTTGAAGAACTTTGCAATCTTCCGGTTATTGACATGACCGAAGAGAACGCGGTCTTATTCCTCTGGACAACTTCGCCGCTTCTCGAAGAATGTTTTCAGGTCATTCGTTCCTGGGGATTCAAGTACAAAACATCGTTCGTCTGGGATAAGGTCAAACATAATATGGGACATTACAACAGTGTTCGCCATGAATTACTGCTCGTCTGTACAAAAGGATCATGTACACCGGATGTTCAAAAATTGTTCGACAGCGTCGTTGTTCAGGAGCGTTCCGACAGGCACAGCGAAAAGCCGGAAGTCTTTCGAGAAATAATTGATACACTTTATACCCATGGCAAAAAGCTCGAACTCTTTGCCCGAAAGACCGTTCCCGGCTGGGATGTTTGGGGAAATCAGACATGAACGAATATTACGATAAGCAACTGTCGCTCGGACAGGAATATCAGGACTTCATTGCCGACCAATTGTGGCTGTTACGGCGATGGCCTATCCAGAATTATTCCTCCCGGCGATA
>JAQVID010000164.1 GCA_028695865.1 Thermoguttaceae bacterium
GGGTTGGGTTGATTTTTCGTATTGTGCGGCCGGAGTCCCCCCGTTTTCCGAAGGTAAACGGGGGAGTGAATGACCGAAAATTGAAGAATCGGTAGTAAACGGGTTGGGTTGATTTTTCGTATTGTGCGGCCGGAGTCCCCCCGTTTTCCGAAGGTAAACGGGGGAGTGAATGACCGAAAATTGAAGAATCGGTAGTAAAAGGTTTTGAGTTATGGTTTCCAGTTTTTGAAGTGTTCAACGAAATCTTTACGATAGTCTGGCAGGAACTCTTCCAGGAGTTTGGTTAAAGGAGTCTTTTTTTGGTTAATAAACGATTGTTCCATGGAGATTCCATACTGTTTTTCAGGGGTGAGTGACCGCAGATAAAACGCGAGGAGTTTTTGCGAAAGGGGAGATTCGTGAATAAGAAAATGAACCCAGGCCCAGGATTCGCGGTATTCCCGTTCGCCCATCTGATGAATCATTTGAAGTTTTTCGAGTCGTTCCAGGGAAGGGGCCCGGCCAAAAAGTCGCGAGGCACTCTTCTGCACCGATTGCAAAAACGGATTATCGAATCCGCGTTGTCCTTGTGGTGTTTCGAAATATTTCGCAAGTCCTTCATCGAGCCAAATCGGAATGTTACGCAGTGCCGCGTTCAAATACGCGTGTGTCATTTCATGACGAATATTCAGGAGCATGTCTTTGTCGCGCTGGATGAGTAGAACGCCTGGTCCGCCCGCTTTTATATAAAGGGCAGGGCGGTCCAACGGTGCCATGGGATACTTGCGTTTGACGAAATCGCAATACGCTTGCTGTGTATTGAACAGGCAAAGAATGATTCCTTCCTGTGGTTCAGGTATGCCCAAATAGCGAATTAAATCTGTCTGAAGCCGGGCAATATCTTGCTGAACTTCCTCAATTTCCACCAGAGGAAAATCAGCGCGGCAACTGACCGGGCCAAGCATGACCATATTGGGCAACTCGGGCCACGGTTGGCGAAGCAAGTCACCCTCCTGACCGAAGAGCATCCCGGTAAAGACGCACGCAAGCAGTAAATAAAGTACAATGCCCCGGGCCGCGATACTGATGATATCACGTGATGTTTCGCGCAGCGCGGCGGCAGTCCACACCACGTTGCGAAAACCTGTAGGGAATAAAGCAGGAAAAACGAAGTGACGGCTGTGTGAATTCCATTTGTAAATATGTCCAAGCTGATTCATAACGATTTCTTCCTGACAGGTAATGTATTACTATATATTACCGTGTTTCGTTCCGGAAAGCAAGATCAGTTCTCTTTTTTTGCCTGTTATCCGGCCAGATCGTTGTCATACTTCATGGACACGATTAATTTGCGTTTTCGTGCTGTGCGGCATAAAGTCCCCCGTGCTCCGAAGGTAAACGGGGGAGTGTACTGCCCGAAAATTGAAGAATCGGTAGCAAAATCAGTGTCTGTGAATCTGCTTGAGGAGAACGCACCCGATGATGAACATGACGACGTTTCCTGTCCAGGCAAAAAGGGGATGAAACGTGCCGTTTTTTACTCCTTGAAAACTGAAAATCATCAGAGGATAATAAATCAGCAGAATCGAGATAAAGCAGATGAAAAAGCTTCCGAAAAAATCGTCCAGTTTGAGTCGAATGGCAAACGGTGCACCAACCCAAACAAAAAAGAAACAGGTAAAACCATTAGCCCAATAGCGGGGAATAATGAGTCGATAGCGATTCCGACGGAAGTCGAGTTGCCTTTCAAACCCCTCGCGTTCGGCAAGATTAGTATCTTGAATTGCCGAAAAATCTCCCGTTATGCACCCAAAAGTCAGACGAGAAGCCAATTTTTGCCGGAATTCCTGCCGCGACCGTTCAAGTTTCTCCAGTTCTTCCGGGATTTTCGCCATGGAAGGGTCCGCATGCAAGAGCACGTTAGAGAATTTTTCGGGTGTGAATTCAAAGAAGACTTTTTCAGGAAAATAGACACCGGTTTTCCCGTTTTCGAATTGGGCATTGACCAGGGAGACACCAAAGACAGGCGGGTCCCGTTTGTAATCAATAGCAAGGGTCGCGCTGGCCGCGGTTCCTCGTACATCCTGTTTTGCAAAGTGGAAATAGGCGTCGTGCAATTGACCGGTTTCGTCGACACTACCGGCCTCGATGGTAATGGATCCGTTGGGCATGGCGAATTTTCCTTCATCCGCAATTTTACCAATAACAAGCGTTTGCATTCCGGAGAAGAGAACGCGAGTCATTTCTTTGCGTCCCCAGGAAAGGGACAGGTCGTTGATCCAGACCATAACGAAACTCAGTATGAGGACGAAAACCCATGCAGGCAACAAAGCTTTCCAGGGTGGGATTCCCGCGGATTTGAGGGCGATAAATTCTCCGCAAGCGGCCATTTTGCTAAACACAGGGCAAACGGCGCACAGTGCGGCCAGTGGTATGATCATCGAAAATACCTCTGGCAACACATACGGAAACATGGCAACCGCAATTCCCAACGGAGTACCAAAAGCCATGACAATTCGAGTGATGAAAATCAGACCAAAACCAATGGTCAGGACAAGCACGGAAATCACGAAGATCAAAAAAATGTTTTTGAGCACGTAACGAGTAAGAATGGTCATACAGATACTCCTGGAGTTTTATGAACAAGTCCGCGTGAATTTCCAAGGAAACATCCCTTGGTCAAGTATCGCGTCTGTACCGGTTTTACTTGATTTTTTGCGTTGTACGGTCTGGATTTACCCGCCTTCCAAAGGTTAACAGGAAGCGAACCCGCCGAGAACTGAAGTATCGGCAGAATAACATTGTCCTGACGGGAATCCGCAGAAGTTCGGCCTGGACTGGTTGTCTGGCTATTGCTTTCCGTTAGAAGAAGTATTTCACCGGATCGGATTCGCTGTCTGCCGGACAGACTTCCAGTTTCGGAAAAATTTTGGCGATACGCCGGGCAAGTACTTCCATGGCGAATCGTTCTGTCGCGTAGTGTCCCGGGGCAACAAGAGCCATTCCTTGCTCCGTAGCGCTGAGAAACGAGTGAAAACGGGCTTCGCCAAGCAGAAGTAAATCGGCTTGCTCTCGCACGGCCTGATCCACAAATTCATCCGCCGCGCCACAGCCAATAGCGATCGTGCGAACTTCGCTATTCTTGGTAAAAGCAGCCTGAATAACCGACTGACCAAGTACATTTCGGACCAGTTCGATAAAATCGGTAACGATCATCGGTTTGGGCAAAAGTCCTATTCGGCCCGTACCCAAGAGGTCGCCTTTGGCGGTACGTCCGCGCGACAAACGCTCTGCGCCTTTGCCCATGGAAGCCGTTGACACAAGGGTACCAGGATAAAGAGAACGGGTCTGCTTTAGTCCCAGTTTGGCGGCAAGTTGCTCATTGATACCGAACATCGCCGAATCGTGCGCCGTGTGTGGACTGTATATCGCGATATGATTCGAAATCAAATCCAGCAGCATGCGTCCTTCCGGTGTCTGCGTCGTCCACCGTTTACTTGCGTGAAATGGAAACGGATGATGGGATACAATGACGTTTGCTTTCCGTTGAATCGCTTCGGCAACCGTCTGGGGCGTTACAGTCAGACAGGTCAATACACATTTGACGCGGCCCGTACTGTCGCCGACCAGCAGGCCGACATTATCCCAGGATGCGGCCAGTTCGGCTGGAAATATCTGGTCGAGATAATCCGTAAGTTCTTGCAGTGGGTACATAAGGAGTTCTTCTTGGCAATCCGGTTGATATTATTGAAAAACGCAATCTTGTCAGACACAATACTACTGTTTTTTGGGAAGGCGAATGACTTCCATTTCACGCGCTTGCCCGGCCGTTTGTTGCTCGGGCCATTTCACAATACAAATGATTTCAGCCCCTTCCTTCTGACGCTTTTTAAGTTCGTCAAGACCGGCATTGAACAGCAAAGCATTGTGATCCTCTTGCGTCGGGGGCTCCGCGGTATTTGACGTTCCCAGTGAATTGGGGGACGCCAACGGATGAACCGGTACAGCGGGAGTGGCCAGCGGAATGTCCTGCGTTGGGGTTGACGTTGCTGTAGGCGGTAACTGTTGTCCTTCGTACAGTGCCTGACGAATTGATTCGTGCTGCGGCGCGTTTGGTATTGATGTCGCGGAAACAGGGCTTATCACGGCACCTTGTGACCGTCTCAGTAAATCATTATAGACAAACGACAAGTTTTGGCAAGAGAGTATTTCTTCATAAATTATTTTTGCCGGTACAAAAAAACCTTCGTTTGTTTGTGCATCGCCGGCGTTACAGACTCCCAATAAATGAAGACCCGCATCGTCCCGAACGAAAAGGCCGCCTCCACTGCGTCCGCCCACAGGCGCGGTTGAAACCTGTATATAATAAAACGATTTCTTTTGAGGACGCGCTTCATCGGACTTGAAAAATTTTTTATCCACCGACAAAACCTGATGTTCGAGCTGCGTCGGATTCTCGCCGTTACTGCAACCGATACTCACGACCCGGTCACCTGTTTTTACTTGATACTCGGGAGGTACAAGTTGTACCGGAGCAACCGCAAAGGGAAGCGGCATGCCAATAAAACCAAGGTCTGTTTCATCGTCGTAATGAATACATTCTCCACGGACCGTCGTCTGCTGACCTGTTTCCGGATGAAAAACGTCCAGTTCAATGCGTCCTTTTCCCTGACTCGGTCGGAAAATATGTCCACACGTCAAAACAAGCGCTTCGAGATTTCCTTGTCCCTGATTAACATGAATAATCGTGCCTGTTCCGCGGTCTACCGCATTGTTGTGAAAGACTCGAATTCGAACCGTTGATGCATTTTGTCCATGTTGCGTCGTCTGCGCATACTCCGCAGGCACTGTTGTATCAGGACCGGTTTGGGGCAGTGTGACAGTCGGAGCGGATACAGCCGTCTGAAGCGATGTTGCGGCAACTTCTCGAAGGGGAGCTTTTTGAACAGGTGCTTCGATCGGATGAACTGCCGTCTCGGACTGACGCTTCTGCGTTTGCGATTGACGTTGTGCGGTTGCTTTTTGAAACAAGGCAAGCAGATGTGTCTGCACTTGGGCGGAATCTTCGCCTTGACTGATAAATCGCCCTGATTCCTGCCCATGACAAAGCATGACGAAAGAGGGCATACTTGTAATATGATAACGTCGGAAAATTTCTTTGTTTTCCGGAAGATCATACGAAATGGCTTGTACAGGATAGCCTTTGGCTTTCAATTCGTCGATAAGAGGCTTGATCTGTTGGCAGGCTCCACATCCGTTTGACGTGAATTCCAAAAGAACGACAGGAGAATCAGAATTCCCCTGAACAAAGGAAACGAGTACCAGCAAAAGAATAGCGACTCCTGCGAGACGAACGCAATTCGGTACGGTGCTTCGCGCAGCACGACAGAAAATATTACCAATATTCATTCTAGGAGACATCCTTTCTCCAAAATCCTCAAATACCGGCTTCAAACACATTTCAACCGTGAAAAGTATTGTTGCCACGACGAAGCCGGCTGCCCTGATGTAAGCGTGAAGATTATCAATTTCCTGACTCCAAGGCAAGAGATGTTTTTTTGGGGGGGGAGGGGAATAAGACTGCCTGTATTATTCAGTTAATCTGTGCACCTTATTTATTCGTCGTAGTTTTCCTGCGTGTTTTTGAGTGTATGTCCCGTCATGGAATTCCTGCTGTTGTCCGACAAAAGGCCACACAATGTAAGTAATGATTTCAAAACAGGTTACGCCTAAGATATTTAATACATTCACCACAATTCCGGCACGTGACGATAATAGATATGCGACGCGTATTATATCGTATGTACGTATTTAGTATATAGTAACGCATTCATGCCGGTTTTTCTTGCGTAAAATTCCTTTTTTTTCTGTTTTATCACTTGATCTTCACAAAAATTCTCATTATAATAGTTGAAAATCGGCTGACGTATTCGGTGCCGTGAGATTATTTTGTCCATGAGTACCGAATATGAATCGGACGTTTTTATTCCTTAGGGTCGTTACCTGGAAAGAGTAAGGTATTGAGTGGCGTTGTGTCGCTTACAAAAGATTGATCGTAGATCGGCCAATATCTTTTCGTACACGTTAAAAAATTTTGACTGGGGAAAAAATGAAGATCATCATTGAACCAAATTTTACGGTAAAAGTTGTCGGTAAGGCGAAAAAACGGGTTGCGTTGCTCATTTATGGAATTTGTGCTTGGCGTACGTCCAAATAGCCTGAATTTTCCATATACCTAAGCACTCTGCCTGCCAATCATTTATTTGCACTCACTTTGTATATGACGACGAAGATGGTTCGTTGTCACACACACTATTGGCGCAATATTTGTTCTGGTGGAATAACTTGTCATCAAAACAGGAGACATGTAAAGTTATGCAAAAAATAATGAAAACATTTTGTTTATTGGTGTCCATGCTTGTATTATTTCAGGTTACTCCGGCGAAAGCGGATTTGGTCTGCGATGCCATTCGATCCGCCTGCAGACAGGCAGGAGTGAGTGAATGGATCAAAAAAGAAATCAATGGCGGCCAACTGCTTGTCAATCCGTTTACCGCCGGAGAAGGAGTAAGAGGCATGTCTGAAATATCGATATTCCGAACAGAGCTTCTGAATGACTTGCAAAATGCGGGTATTACAATCTATTCACCCTTGACGGCAACCGCTCCGGCAAATACGCTCAAAGGTGAAATATCGATTCTGAGGTCGCGGGCAAGTCTGACCAGCAAACTGGTCTTGACCTTGGGAAAATCAGCCACGAAGGAAGTTGTGGTCAAAGATCAAGGTGTAGCCGCCGTGCTTGCAGGGACCACCATTGTCACCGAAGGACAGGATGGCAAAGATCTGATTGTCGAACAAAATGACGCGGTTAATTCATCGGGAGTCCGAATGTCTCAAGGGGAAGCGGGAACGGCGATCAATGATACCACACTACCCGGAAGCCCGTATGAAGTTGCTGTTCTTGGTAAGGATGGCCAG
>JAQVID010000165.1 GCA_028695865.1 Thermoguttaceae bacterium
CACGATCACCGCGTCTGAAAACTTCACAACCTGCGCTTCTCATGGTACAAAAATCATGGAAACTTGTGCCCGATGTTCCAAGCGTGAATATGCCGATATTATCGCCGAAGTCAATACCATCATGGAAGAAGGTGTTCACCGCAGTGCGCCCGATGCAAAAGTGATCGTTTGGGATTGGGGTTGGGCCGGGAACGCTCCTCAACCGGAGATCATTGCCAAACTGCCGAAAAACGTTTATCTCATGTCCGTGAGTGAATGGTTCGTTCCGATCGAACGTGGCGGAGTTAAAGCAAAAATTACCGAATATTCCATTTCAGCGGTCGGACCAGGCCCGCGAGCTTCCATTCATTGGGCGGCCGCTCGAAATCGGGGACTTAAACCGGCGGCAAAAGTTCAGTTCAATACAACGTGGGAATTGGGGGGAGTTCCGTATATTCCGGCTATGGATTTGGTCGCGGAACACTGTCATAATCTGGCGACCAGTGGTGTCAAGGCCGTTCAATTGAGCTGGTCCTTGGGGGGCTATCCGTCCATGAACCTCAAGCTTCCGCTCATTTTTGACCGTGACCCGCTCCCGACCGTGGGTGAAGCTCTGGACGAACTTGCCCTGGAACTTTACGGAAAAGAAGGTAAGACGCTGGCCCGACAAGGTTGGACCGCGATGAGCAAAGGTTTTGCCGAGTTCCCCTATAACAATGTTTACTCGCCTCCGTATCCGACAGGACCGGCCAATTTCCTCTATTGGGAACCTTCGACCTATTCTGCTACCATGGTCGGCATTCCTTACGACGCCATTCGTCAATGGGCCGGTCTTTATCCAATCGACGTTTACGCCAGTCAGTTGGAAAAAACTTCCAAGGGATTCGAAAAAGGTTCGGCCCTTTTGGCCAAAGCGGCGCAAAAAGCTGCTCCCGACAAACGCCGTGAAGCTCTTCAGCAAGTTCGTATGGGCAAGACCGCAGGTGTCATTTACGGAAGTATCGCCAATCAGGTTCATTTCGTGCAACTTCGCGATGAATTTAGAAATGCCAAGACTCCCGATGCCCGAAAATTGGAAATCAGAAAGGAACTCAAAAAGATTGTCCGACGTGAAATGAATTACGCCAAGCAACTTTACGTCCTTTGCAAAGAAGATTCGACGATTGGTTATGAATCGACAAATCATTATTGGTACGTTCCACAAGATTTGGTAGAGCAAATTATTAACTGTCAGTATATTCTTACTGAACTCGAAAAATAATTATTGTATGACCGACGCTTCCTTTTTCCTGTAAAAATTCCCCGCTTGACCCTGAACGCGGGGAACTTCTTTCGATACTTGTTCGGATACTACAGGAAAACCGAAGTCGAAGCGGTAAAAAACTTGTCATCGTGAACGGTTCCTTGTGAAAATGGATAATATGCCAAAAAAACATACCCGTTTCTCTGTTTACAGATAAGCTGTTCGTTTGGCACAACCCTGATTCATGTCTTTTCCTTGACTATTTTTTTCTGGTCGATTGATTCAATCGGTATGGAGAGCATATTGCGAATATTCGGTATTTGTGCGGTCTGGACCGTCTTGTTTGCTTTTTTGACCGATATATAAAGCATGATTTGTATGTTTGGACGAACCCTGTCGGAATCCTTTTCTTTTTTACCATATTATCTATATGGGGAAAAAGAGGACGATGGGGTTTGCCCTTTTGTTTTTTACTTGTTTGTGTGAATAACCTGAATTAGCTATTATGCCTATGGGTAAATACTTGCAAAGCACACCTATTTCCTTTAATAGTATTAGTTTGCTGTTTTTTTGTATTTTTTCCAAGGTTTGTAACCGCTAAAGATTGCACATTTGCGTTTTGCGATTAAAATACTTATGTTGCAGTAAAGGGATTTACAATGCAAGGTTAGTCAACGTGCCTGGACAAAAGGATGTGTTTGGGGATGAAACGAGGGATAAGCTGTTACGTTCCGTTTTCTGATAAACGCTGGGGACGTAACTGACATTTCCGATCATTGGGATTTTTGCCTGATATGTTATTTTCAGATATCGTTGTCGAATCATTTACTCATACGGGAATTCTTCAAGGGATTACGGAAAACGCTTATGTGTTGCATCGTTGGGATCGTCGTGACTGTCTCATTATCGATCCGGGCATAGGTCCACATTGTCTGATCAATTATATCAAACGCGAGAATTTGAATCCGGTCGCCATTCTGGTGACACATGGTCATTATGATCACATTGGCGGTATTCCGGACGTGCAAGAAGAATGGCCTGATGTTAAGGTGATCATTGGTGAACTGGACTCGCATAAATTGAATGATCCCAAGTGCAATCTTTCGCGAAGTTTTGGTTATCCGATTGCTGTTCCACAAGCTGATATTATTGTCGCGGACAAACAGATGCTCAATATCGCGGGCATGGGAGCACAGGCAATTTGGGTTCCTGGTCACAGTCGTGGGCATATGATTTATCTGGTGCCGTCGGAAGATCGGATACTTGCTTTTGTGGGTGACGTAATTTTCGCGGGGAGCATCGGAGCGACCGAGTTTGGCGATGGTGATTTTAATCAGCTCGTTCAGGGAATAGAATTGAGCATTCTTCCCCTTCCGGAACAGACGGTGATTTTACCGGGACATGGAAAGCTGACGACTGTTTTGAATGAGAAACAAACCAATCCATGGCTTCGTTTTTCTTTCATTAACCGCGGGGTTGAAAAAGGGGAGTATGTTGGGCGGCGTCGCAAACACCGTCAGAAATCTTCCTTGCAGCCTGCCGGTTCGGGTGAGTAACGAGTAATCGATTGGTGAAATATATGAAGCCCTTTTTTTCGAAGTCAAGAAGTATTGCGTTTGTTTTACTTTTTCTGTTTTTGCTCCCGTTCATTTTTGCGGGCTATCATTACGAGACTCAATACCATTATTCAAACCGGATCGACGATTGGCTTCCTTCCTCGTTTGAGGAAACCGATCAGCTCAAATGGCTCAACAAGGAATTCGGGGTAACCGATCTGATTGCCGTTGCCTGGGACGCCATTCGGTTGGGTGACGCCAAAATTAAAAATGTCGCTCAAGCTCTTGCCGCTTTAAAGACAAAAGACGCGAAACCTTATTTTCAAAAAGTGATCACCGCGGACGATTCCTTGGCCCGTTTTCCTGATGAAATGGAAAACACCGAAAAAAAAACGCGTCTGGAAGGCTGGCTGCTGGGACCGGACCACGAAAAAACCGCCCTGGTTTGTCTCGTTTCCAAGGAAGGGTACGAAGACCGTGCCCGTATGGTCGATCTGATTTTTGCGACCGTCGAAAAGACGGCTGAAGTTCCGCTCAATACGATTCACGTGGCCGGCCCTGTGGTTGACAGTGTTTCGCTCGACCGGGTGAGTGTTCGCGAAATTCCTGTCCTGACCGGCGTTTCGTTTGCCCTGGCCCTTTTGATTATTTGGATTGGCTTTCGGAATATTCGGCTTTCGCTCTACTGCTTTACCGTTGCGGTGGTCAGTGAAGTTCTTTCGTATGCCCTTTTGTTTTACACCGGTACACAGGCGGACAGTGTTTCACTTCTGATGGGTACCCTTGTGTTTGTCGTTGGCATATCCGGAACAATACTCCTCACTCGATACTACGTGAATACCGTTGCCAAAGACGGAGCGGAGGGCGCGGTTTCAAGAGCGGTACGAATGGGGTTTGTACCAGGCTTTCTGTCAGCGGCCACGACCGTGGTCGGTATCGGTTCACTGGGAGTGAGTCAAATTGTCCCTGTCGCTCGATTCGGAATCTTTTCGGCCATTGCGATTTGTATTGAGTTCTGTCTCATTTTCATTCTGCTTCCGTCCTTGTGGACCTGTTTCCCGATGAAAGACAAAAAAGTCGGTAAACGGGTCGCGGTTCAGGAAAACGACATACACAAGCGGTGGATGGCAATTGTTCGCGGCGATTATTTGTTCCGTTACGTGATTATCTTACTGGCCGTGGCGGCAATTTTCGTTTCCGCGGTTGGCCTCACCAAAATCACGACGACTATTCGCATACACGGACTGCTTAAACAGGACGAAAAAATTATTGTCGATTACGATTGGCTTGAAAAAAATATTGGTGCCCTTATTCCGGTCGAACTCGTTGTGTCCATACCGCGCCGCGGCGGCGAAAAAACTATTGATGAAGTCGATGTCGTTCAGCAGATGCGGCTTGAAGCCTTGTCGGTTCCGGGCGTTGCTTCGGCCATGGCTGCCGATTCGTTCGTGCCCGAAATTCCTGAAGGAGGAAGTATCCGGAACGTTTCCCGACGCTCGGTGATCAACAAGCGAATTGAGGCCGCCATACCCTCGCTTCAAGACGCGGGGTTTCTCCGACGGCATGCCAATGTGGATCACTGGCGTATTACGCTTCGAGTTCCGTCCGGAGGCGTCGATTACGGCGTCGTCGTGAAAGAATTGCGATCGAAATTGAGTCCATATTTGATCGAATTGTATCCCGGGGCAACCATTCGATATACCGGTGCGGTTCCTTTGGTTCACCAGACGCAAAAACAGTTGCTCGTCGATTTAATCAACAGTTTTATGACCGCGTTCTTATTGGTCGCGATCATGATGATGCTGTTGCTTTTCCCGTGGAATTTGAAAGAAGCAAAAGGCAATCGTTTGTGGTGGTTCATTCGCAAATCGATGATGGCCGTCTGTGGCGGATGTGTCGTGATGATTCCCGCTCTCGTTCCGTGCATGATCGTGTTTGGAACGCTCGGCTTTATGAACTATCCGGTGAATTTGGGGGTCGTTATGACCGCGAGCGTCGCACTGGGAATCGCGGTCGACGGCACGATTCATTTCATCGTCTGGTTCCGAAGAGCAACTGCCAGGGGAAATGATCCGGTGCAAGCTGTTTTGTTCGCGTTTTCCCGCTGTGGCGCCAGTATTCTTCAGACTTCGATTGTCTGTTGTTTGGGCTTTTTGGCCTTTGCGTTCAGCTCTTTTGTTCCGACGGTTTTATTCTCCTATTTCATGGTCATTTTGCTGGGCAGTGCTCTGCTTGGCGTTTTAATTATTCTTCCGGCTCTGCTCATGAGTCCGTTAGGATGGCTTGTTCGAAAGGATGCTGTTCCGATGAGGAACGACGATTAGTCAAAACGCGACGTTGGTATGACCTCACCGGCCCTTTGAGTCTGCTCGTCGCGGGCGGGATGTTCCTGTTTTTCTCGGGCAAACGGGGAGCGTCCCACCGTCATTTCCTGACGGCAGTACAATATAACGCGTGCCAACCCTTTTTCTGCGAAAGGAAAAAATGATGTCAACCAATCAACTCTCTCGCCGACAATTTGTTCAGACCGCAACCGCCGCTTCGGTCGCCGCTTGTCTGGGAACGATGACACAACGTACCATGGCCAAAGCCGTTTACGAAAACCGGCTCATCGACAGGCTTTGGGTTTGGGCACATCAGGTCAACGCGTATAAAAACGCGTTCGGCTTGCCGGGCAATACGAAATTTCAACCGATTGACGGCGTTCGTTATCTGGGCGTTCCCAATGTGATTATGGTCGGATACAACGATATTCCGACTCCCCCGTTTGACGATTATTATCACAAGCAGCATTTTGATGAACTCAAACGGATCTATTGGAGTTTCGTCGGTGCCAGTGGCCGGACATCACAGGCAGAGCGGTTGGCCGTACTGGACCTGGTTGCCAGGTATCCCAATGTCAAAGGCGTCTTCATGGACGATTTGTTTAGGGGACATCCGAAAAAAGACGCAACCGAAATGCCGGCTTCATGTACGCTTGCGGAATTGGAACTTGTCAAGAAATCGCTTGGACAAACCGGTAAGCAGCCTGATTTGGGGGTGACGCTTTACACGACCAACCTGGTTCCGCTTATCAAGAAGCACTTGGACTACTGCGATGTTGTTTCTTTTTGGACCTGGAAGGCTGTTGATCTGAAGCGGCTGGAAGAGAACTTCGAAAAATACCGCGCCATTGTTCCGGGAAAAAGAACCCTGCTCGGAATCTACATGTGGGATTTTGGAATGAACAAGCCGATGCCGATGGACATGATGGAACTTCAGTGCGAACTGGGACGGCAGTGGCTGCGTCAAGGCAAAATCGAGGGTATGATCTTCCTGGCAACCAACGTCTGTGACCTTGGTCTGGAAACCGTGACGTGGTCCAAAGAATGGATCGCCAAACACGCAAATGAATGCTGGTAGAATACTCATGCCAAGACTCTGAAAATCAGGGACGCGGCAGAACACGCAAAACAAACCTGCCCATGATTATCGCATTTCGTAATTTCGTGATACGTAATATCGCGGGCAGTACCGAACACTGTCTGTATTTGTTTTTCGCCGTAAAAGAATTCTTGGTCGCTCGAAGGACAATAGCGAAAAGCCAAGCGAAATCTTTCTGAATATCGCGATGGCTTTTTGAAATGTTCTCTTCGCGCCTTACGTGAACTTTCCAACTCTTTCCCTTTGTACAAAAGCCAAACGGGCGGGAAGCAATAAAAAGTATCAGGAGCATAATACAACCGCATGTTTATGCTCTTGTTGTTTATGCTCTTGTTGTTTGAAACTAATCGCAAATGCCGTCTATGTCAATGATGTACATTTGTCGGTCTCCGTCGACTGCGGTGTCAAGTAGGACCTTTTTGCCGTCGCGGGAGCAATTCGGGTGAAGATCGATTCGCCAGGCATAAGTGAAATCAAGCGGAGAAGTAAACCGTCCGATCGCGACCCGCTTGCCCGTCTCCATATTGCACAGATACACGGTTTGCAGCCAATTATCGTTGTCTCCTTTGGCGCGGGTATCGCACAGAACCCAGCGTCCGTTTGTCCCGGGTACAAGAGTCAAATGAGGGTCGCCGGAGAAAATGTCTTTGCAGACTTCCGCCTTTTGCGTGTTGACATCGAACATATACATGTTGTTCCCGTGCGATGGAGGCGAGGCCCACGCGATAATGCGATTG
>JAQVID010000166.1 GCA_028695865.1 Thermoguttaceae bacterium
TGAGCCCTGGTTAGCGAACGATCCAAAAGCGGCAGTCCGATCGACAATATCACTGTCATCAGAGCCAAAACGAGAAGCAACTCAAGCAGAGTGAAACCGCGTCGGAATCGCAATGGGGACATCATGCGCCTGTTTGTCCCGCACCGGACTGCATCGGCTTAGTTGCGGCCGGCTGCTGCATATTCCCCTGCTGCATGCCGCCTGTACCCTGATTCATTCCGGGATTCATGCCTTGCTGCATACCGCCCGCGCCTTGCTGCATTCCCATTCCCTGGTTCATACCGGGATTCATTCCCTGTTGCATACCGCCCATATTGGGCTGCATGCCCATTCCCTGATTCATGTCACCCATGCCTTGTTGCATGCCCATTCCCTGATTCATACCATTCATATTGGGTTGCATCCCCATTCCCTGATTCATACCATTCATATTGGGTTGCATCCCCATTCCCTGGTTCATGCCCATTCCTTGTTGCATACCGCCCATGCCTTGCTGCATACCCATTTGACCACCGTTTTGCATCTGACCGGAGAGATCATTGATATCCCAACTGATGATATCGTCGCCCCCGCCATTGTCGTTGGTCTTGTCGGGCCCCAAGGACCAAACCGCGGGTTTTTTACCGTTTCCTTTGGTCGTGGGCCATTCGTACTGATATCGGTTGCCCCAAGGGTCTTTCGGAATCTCTTTGAGGTCCATATAATTGCCCATTTTTTTCTGAATCGGCTGTTGAGGCATACCTTGCTGCATACCCGGGGCCATTCCCTGCTGCATGCCCGTCATATCGCCCCCCATGCCCGGCTGGCCCATCCCCTGATTCATTCCGGGATTCATCCCCTGCTGCATACCTGTCATGTCGCCGCCCATGCCCGGTTGAGCCATTCCCTGATTCATTCTGGGATTCATGCCCTGCTGCATACCTGTCATGTCGCCGCCCATACCCTGTTGGCCCATCCCCTGATTCATTCCGGGATTCATCCCCTGCTGCATACCATTCATCCCCTGCTGCATACCATTCATGCCTTGCTGAGCACCGTTCATTCCCATGGCATTTTGATTCATACCAGACATATCACCCATTGCGCCGTTATTCATTCCTCCCATTCCAGGATTCATTGCGCCGGATTGTTGCATTTGCTGCATGGCGGCAGGCGCGTCCGGATTGGGCATGCCGACGAGAATATCGAGCCCTTCGAACGAGGTCGGATAGCGATTGTGGTCGATGCGAAACATTTCGAGTGATTCGCCGAACGTTTTGATTTGAACGGTAGTTGCGCGAACCATAGCTTTTTCGTAAGAACTCCAGACGGTGGTACCGACAATTCCGATGATCACAATAAGAATGGCCAGAACGATAAGAAGTTCCAAGAGGGTAAAACCGGCGCGTTTCATGGGGCAAACTCCTTGCCAAGTTGGATAAACTCATCGACATTAGGAAAAGCGTTGAAGAAACGCATTTCAAAAAACATCAATGTGTCACACAAATAAAATTCGGGGAGGGAAAAACAATAAAACGGAATGGAAGCCGTTACGAAAGCAAGCATCTTGTTTTTGCCTTCGTTTTTCATTTGCGATACAAACATATACAAAACATAACTGTATCGAAAAACGTCGGCCAAAGTACTGTCACGCTTGCTTGGGTCCAAAACGGAGAGTTATCCGTCATGGCCCCCGTCTTCAGTTGGCTCATTATACCTTTTTTTCTCGTAAAAGGAAAGAGGGATTTTCCCTCCCGCAAAATAATACGACCTTTTTCGCTTGTTTTTTGGCGTTTCGGGTTCATTCGCCTTGTCAAAACCCTTTGTTTCAGTATATAATGCAATAAGTGTGCGGCATGGGGCGATAGACACAGACCGCGACAAGTTGGACAGTTCACGGAATCGGCTTGTTTTTTGGTTGTCATTGAGGAGATTTTAAGAATGAAAAAGAAATTCCGTTTGTTTTACGCGTTGTCAACAACGTTAAGTCTTCTGATTCCATTGATTCCATGGTCGCTTGTCCCGACACTAAGGGCGGAAGAACCGGCAACGTCGGCTGTTGCGGCGGCTCCTTTCGTACTTTCACAACTTCAGCTTAAAGAAAAACGTCTGAACGCGGAACTGAAGTCACTCGATAAAAACGATCCCGATTTTCTCATTCTCACTCAAACAATCCGCGATGAGCTCACCGCGGTCCAGCGACAGATTCAAGAAGCAAGGACGGCGGCAATACCGCGTTCGTTTTCTGAACTCGGTCCAATGGTACCCGAAGAGAGTGCCATGACGCCACAGCAAGCCCTGCCAAATCAGCAAGCCCTGCCGACGCGGGATTTGCCTCTCCCGGAAAAAAAAGTTGGGGCTCAAGAGGGACAACTTCCGGTCGGCCCGGTCAATCTTTTTGCTCAAATTCAGGAAGAACTGAATTTGCAATTAAAGCAGGTCCGGCAGATGCGGCAGTCAATAGGCGGGCAGGATGGTCGTCTGGCGGCTGCGCTTCAGGGTCAAGAGAATGATATATTGAATCAGCTTCGTGAAGTTGACCGGCAAATCACGGAGATGAACGCAACACAAGGGTCTGTTCTCCCGTCACCGCGCCCGACAGACGCGTTGGGAACGGAAAACGCGGCGTTTCCTGATAAGACTTCAGCGAAATCAATGTCCGATACTGCTTCCACTCAAGTTGAATCAACTCTCCCGGTCAATGGAGCAGGTAATACAGGTAATACGGGAGCAAATCAATTGCCGGCTTCACCCGCCGCGCCGATTCCCCCCAAGTCAACATATACCTGGGCACCCGTAGCCGGAAACGAGCCCGCGTTGAGTTCGGCACGCGATCCGTTTGCCGCGGCCCCTTCGCCTGAAGTCCTGGAAATCAAGAAGATGGTCACAGAACTCAAAGAGGAAATGACAAAGCTTCAAGCGGAATTGACCGCGATCAATACGCAATTGCGACTGCTCAGTTTCCGGGTTGCGGGCGAGCAATCGGCTCCGGCCGCGACTCAAAATACCGCCGCGGCTCAAAATACCACCGCGACGCCCCCGGGCGCGGATACCGCGGTAAAGGCCGCCGTTCCTGCGGCAAAGCCTAATGATTCAAGTATAAATACTGATAAAAAATGAGGATAACGAGGTCGGCAAATCAACTGACAAGCGTTTGTTTCCTACAGGTTTGAATTTAGCAGGTTTGAATTTATTGGAGTGCGAGCATTAAACCATGCACATTATAGTTTTTGAAGACGAAGACGTATCCTATTTGTATCCTGTCACGACGGGCAAGCCGGCTTTTGCCGTGTCGATGGGATCGCTCCGATTGATTGATCTTGTCAAACAGCTTGACGGTGAACTGGAGTTGATTGTACGGCCACACCTGAAGGAACTTGTTCGGGAAGAGTACCCTGAAATCTGGTCGCCGGAAAAAGGTCCGCGAAAAGGACCTTATCTGCTTATCAACGCGCGAACGGTTCCTGACGCCGGAATGCTTGAGATTTGGCGAAACATGATTCGTGTTGGCAGCGAAGGGGTTCTCTATTGGAGAAATACCGATACACAAGTCGTCGCGGCTTTTCTGGGCGAACGAACGTTATTCCCCAGTCAGGAGATTGGCAGCGGCCAACTGACCGGCCTGCTTCGCGATTTGTCGTTGCCGCAGATGAAAAAGCAGGCCTCGGCTCTTTTGCTCGATAATGTGTGTGACGCCATTCGTTATAATATGGAGATTATCGACAACAATCTTGATTATCGTCTGGCGGCAGGCGGGTATCGCGAAATCCGGGACGGCGTATTCATTCCCCGGGAATATGAAGTTGAGCCGGAAATCGGCGAATATTTCGTTCACGACACGAAGTCCGGTCCGATTCTGTTGGAGTCGGGTGTAACGATCGGTCCGTTCTGTTATATTCGTGGTCCGGTTCATATTGGGGCCAAGAGCAAGATTATCGAACGGGCAACCCTAAAAGACATGGTCTCGGTCGGGCAGGTTTGCAAGATAGGCGGAGAAGTCGAGGCTTCGACCATTGAGCAGTATACCAACAAGCAACATCACGGTTTTCTGGGGCACAGTTATCTTGGCAGTTGGGTTAATTTGGGAGCGGGTACGTGTAATTCCGATTTGAAAAACTCATACGGTGAAGTCTGTATGGAAACATCAATCGGTAAGAAGCAGTCAGGAATGCAGTTTTTGGGGTGCATCGTCGGGGACTACTCCAAAACGGCAATCAACACGAGTATTTTCACCGGCAAGACAATTGGTGTTTGCAGTATGAACTATGGCTTTGTTACAACGGCTGTTCCGAGTTTTGTCAACTATGCCCGGTCGTTCGGACAAGTCACAGAACTTGCTGTCGAAACGATGATTTACGCACAGGCCCGCATGTTCCAGCGGCGTAATGTTCAAGCTCGAAGTTGCGATGTTCAATTGATTAAGGACATGTATGAACTGACACAGCACGAACGGCAATTGGCCAGTGAACCGCTGTCATTATAGTCGCAGGGGGGGGGGAAGCCGGCCAATGGTCGTATCAAGTCAGCGCGGGATCAAGTTACAAGTATGATTTACAAGGGGTATGGGAATTTCGTTTGACAAGTGTCACACTTTTCGGAGAGGAAACATGAAAAAATTATTGTTTGCGTTTGCCATACTATTGGTATTCAGTGCGATTTCCGTCAGGGCGGACGAACCGCAACCGGTTAAAATCTGGGGAGGACAGGCCCGACACAACGCGTTTACCGACATTATTCAATTCAACGGTCAATTCTACTGCTCGTTCCGTGAAGGAATAGGGCATATACCAGGCAAAAAAACGGGACAAGGCGACGGAAAAGCCCGAATCCTCGTTTCCAACGATGGAACAAATTGGAAACCCGTTGCTTTACTTCAGAAAAAAACTTACGACCTGCGTGATCCCAAACTGTCCGTGACACCTGACGGGCGAATCATGGTCCTCATGGGCGGGTCGCTTTATGTCGATGGCGTCTTGAAGTCGCGACGCCCGTTCGTTTCCTTTTCCGACCAAAAAGGGCTCAACTTTTCGGATCCAATCCCGATTCGTATCGCTCCGGCCGCTGCAACTCATATGGACTGGCTTTGGCGCGTAACCTGGCACAAGGGAGTTGGTTACGGAGTCGTTTACCAACCGTCAACCGTTCAAGGAAAAGACTGGAAGGTTTATCTCGTCCGAACGACAAACGGAATCGATTACGCTCTGCTTACCCGGCTGAATGTTAAAGGTCATCCCAATGAGTCAACGGTCCGCTTTGTGCCCGACTCCGATACGATGAAAATCCTTGTCCGCCGCGAAGCCCAAGGCCGTCAGGCCATGCTCGGAACCAGCGAAGAACCTTATACCGATTGGCGCTGGGTTGATACCGGCCAGTCGCTGGGTGGTCCCAACTTCATTTTCCTGCCCAACGGAACCTTACTGGCCGGTGGCCGCGTCGAGGGCCAAACGGGTCTGGGAACCATCGATAGCGAAGGAACATTCAAATTGTTCCGAATACTTCCCAGCACGGGCGACAACAGCTATCCGGGCTTTTGTATTTCTGATAAAACGCTGTACATAACATATTATTCCACCGAAAAAGAAAATGTTGTTTCAATTTTCCTGGTGAAATACCCCTTGGACGAGTTGATCAAATCACTATAACCGGTTCGGACGTGTAGCTAATTTGCAGAACTTTGCTTTTTTTAAGAAAAAGTTATTGCACAAGATGAAAAAAATGGGTAGAATTGGTAATAGCGTATACTCGGGGAAGAAGGGAATATGCCGGTCGCTCCGTCTCGGCAGACCGTGCGGAATATTTTGAAAGTGTCAAAAAACTTTTGGCAAATTCCTCTATCCCCCGGGCTAAATGGTATTTAGTGGTTGAAAACATTTCGGTCACGGTATAAGATATAATTTGGCCGTATGGAAAAAGTTGCCCTCTTGTTCACTGAAATTTGCAAGAATGAGGATAAATAGTATGAAAAAGCATCTTGTGGGGATGTTGCCGTTGGTGGTGATGACGCTGGCTCTTTTGGGCGGTACGATTTCGTGGGCTCAAACGGAGGTGCAGTCAGACACCTATAAATTACAGGACGGCACGAATTGCTTTTTGGTTCCGGTTCAGGCTGGTTCGGCCAAGTCGGGGTCAGAGTTTGTCGATGTTGCTGTACTGGTCGATGTGTCGGCCAGTCAGTTGGCACCGGAGGTACGTCAAGCCGGTCAAGACGCGGTGGTTTCGCTTGTGGCGAATCTTCCGGCCAATGCCCGGGTACAGATTTATACGGTGGACAATGAAACGGCTTCGCTCACGGGCGGTTTTGTTCCGCTTAAGTCACCGCAACTTCAGGAAGCGATTGGCAAGCTGAAATCGAATACGCCGCTTGGCGCAGCCGATCTTGAGAAAGCAATTCGGGTAGCCAGTGGCGCTTTTGACTATTTCGAAAAGGCCGATCGGAGTATCGCTTACATAGGCCGCGGAACAAGTACCGTTGCCGTTTTTGACACGGCCAAGTACGGCGAAGTGGTCGAGCTGCTGGTCAGTGACCGCGTTCCGTTCAATGTTTTTGCAAACGGTTCGGTAACGAATCTTCCTGTCTTGGGCGCAATTGCCAATCAAACGGGCGGTTATGTTGTTGACCCAACAGTTACGAAGGGTGCCGATGCGGGCAAGCTCCTGGCTTCCGCGACAACCGCAACGGTCTATTGGCCCACAACTTCTTCTCTTATGACGCTTTCAGAAGGGACAACACTGTATCCAAATCCGCTTCCGCCCATTCGAAGTGACCGCGAAACCTTTTTGATCGGCTCGTCCAAAAAAGAAGCTTCCCCCCAATCGCTTGCCATTCCGGTTGTTCATGGCGATAATGTCGCTTCGGAACTCAAGTGGACGGTTAAGTCAGGTGCCTCTGACGCCAGGAATCAATATTTGTATCGCATGGTTGAAA
>JAQVID010000167.1 GCA_028695865.1 Thermoguttaceae bacterium
GCACCGACCCTGCGAAAAACGCTTAAAGCGCGACAATTGCCTCTCACCCCCATCTTAACAAGTATTTTTCTCATTATTAGGTTCCTTAATCAAAGTATGAGATAAACCACAAGACTACAATAACATCTTAATATATTCAACGGGAAAAAACAAGCTCGGCAAGGACTTATCACCTCTATTTTTCACAAAAAAAGAAAAACTTTCCTTTTTTTTCATAGGCTGGTGGTTAAACGGGGTAAAGAACCTTCCGTCAGGCGGGAAATTCAGGCAGGCCGGTACATGGCAGCGAGTGAAACGAGCGCAGTTAGGCAAGAGCGGTTCGAATCAGTACCAATATTCCGTAATTCCAGTCGAGCGTGACCGGAATTACGGAATTGGATTTTTTTGGGATCGCATAGCAGGGGTACGGCCTGACGGCCGAACCGGGAGCCTACCATACGGAAACCCCTACGGGGTTGGGAATTTTGGGGAACCGGCGTTGGCGCCAAATTTGCGTGACACAATTTAGGGTACGATGAAAATTCATCAAGCCCGTATATGGAGCGAGTGAAACGAGCACAATTAGGGAATGAGCGGTTCGAATTCGTCGCAACCCTCCGTAATTCCGGTCGAGCGCGACCGGAATTACGGGGTTGGATTTTTTTGGGATCGCATAGCAGGGGTACGGCCTGACGGCCGAACCCCTGCCTACCATACGGAAACCCCTACGGGGTTGGGATTTTTGGGGAACCGGCGTTGGCGCCAAATTTGCGTGACACAATTTAGGGTACGATGAAAATTCATCAAGCCCGTATATGGAGCGAGTGAAACGAGCGCAATTAGGGAATGAGCGGTTCGAATGAGACGCAACCCTCCGTAATTCCGGTCGAGCGCGACCGGAATTACGGAATTGGATTTTTTTGGGATCGCATAGCAGGGGTACGGCCTGACGGCCGAACCGGGAGCCTACCATACGGAAACCCCTACGGGGTTGGGAATTTTGGGGAACCACTTGCGCGTTCATACGTTCCTCTACGCGGAAACATAAATCTATTGTCTGACCGAATGAGTTTCTTGCATTTGTGGTCCATATGTATTATAATTGTCTTTTTGAACTTTATACGACCCGTAACCTCATTTTTGATTTGTCCCTTTTTTTGTTGAGTTGAAATATATTGCCCTGTTGCGTTTTCGATAACGTCCAATCATGAACCGTGGAGTCCTTGACCATGCCAGGATTATTTTATACCGTCTGCTGTTTTATCGTTGTGCTCTCCGGCTTGGGAATGTCGCAAGCAACGGGCAATGAATCTGCGTCCAAAACACAAACCATACCTGCTGAACAAACAGTCGATGGTAAAGCGTTTTCTTTTGTGATGACACTTCAGAGTCGGGAAGATCGTTATTCGATTTGGCGTCTGACCTATCCATCGCCCGCCGTAGCCGGACTGGGTAATTTTCCCGATGTTGTTGCCCGACTTTATTTACCCAACGACTGGAAAGAGGGTGCCCGACCGCGAACCGGGATTGTTTGCATCGATGTACTCGGCGGCAATGGCGTCATACCCGCTCTGCTGGGCAACCATTTCGCCTCACGCGGTTTTCCTGTATTCCTGCCTGTACTGCCATGTATTGGCGAACGGGCAACACAACAGGGAAAAATATCGACCATGCTCAAGCAGCAAAACGGTATTCGTTCTTTGGGTGAACTTTTTCTGCGAGTTCATCCCGAATTGCGACGCGGACTTGACCTGTTTTGTTCAAGACCGGAAGTCCTGTCCGAACGGGTTCATGTTGTGGGTGCCAGTCTTGGCTCCATAATTGCCTGCGGATTTGCCGCCAAAGACAGCCGAATTGACAAGGTCGTTTTACTCGTCGGCGGCGGTAACATAAAGAAAATTGTCGAACTCAATACATCCGACGCCAAGCTTTTGGCTCATGCGCTTGACCATGCTCCTCAGAAAGACCGCCAGTTCGTCTTTCAATCGCTTGAGCATATAGAACCGCTGGCCTTCGCGAGCCAACTCAAACAAAAAGCTGATGCCGGTAAAATTTTGATGTACAATGCCGAACACGACGAAATCATCGTTCCGGAAAGAACAGCGGAATTGGCCAAGGCCATTGGTATGGAGAAAAAACGCAAAGTGTTTCCGGGCGTGGGGCATTTCACTGCCGCCGCTCATCTTCCCGAGATACTTCCTGAAATCACCGCGTTTTTTCTCGATGATACCATTCCGGCCTCGACCACCGATAACAAGTCGCGTGATTCCGAACAGAACGTGAAAGAAACTTCGTCCGCCAATGTACTGCTAAAAAAGAGTGCTGCCCAACTGGCCTGTTTACTCGATTCAACACATGTTCCGGGCAAAGACATGAGTCTGGAGGCCGAACTTGCCGTCGATCATCCGCAATCGGATAAAGACAACTATTCGTTTTATCTTGTCTTTGTCAAGAAAGACAAACAATATCGCTTCTCACTTCGTACCAAAGGGAAAACGCCTTTCGGAAGCCAGTACGAACGCATTGCCTTTGGGCAGAACGAATGCCCTTGGCTGGCCGCTCATGACGGTGTTGTCTTTCGCGGATCGAAACATCCAACAGAACAAACCGTGCAACAATTTCTTTCGACCGACGCCAATAATACGCTCAAAATGATACGCGGTCTGCTGGAGCTTCTGCAAACGGGAGACGCTCATGTCACCCTTGACTCGTTGCTCGGTATTCGAATTGCCAAGCGAAATGGATCGCCTCCTTCACTAAGTCTTCGCAAGGCAAACTACCGCATGGAGATTCGAATGAATGCCTCATGTGACGCGATTGAAGGAATCGCGTTTCAGGATGAGCGTTCGGGCATGCGTGTTCGACTACTGTTCAAGCGATTTGATAAAACGCCCGATGCGGCCGCATGTCATTTTGAATGTCCCATAACAAGCGGCAAGCCGATAAAAGAAACAAATCAGGCCGAAATGAAACTTGTTCTGGGTACTCTCGTTAATACGCTCCTGGAGAAACTCCGCGAACAATTCTAATCATTTTTTTCCTTGAAAGAAAATCACTCATGAGTAAAACACTACTGTTTGTCGTATTGAATTTACTGATTGTTTCGTTGGCCGCGGCACAGGAATTAACAACAGTGCGGCAAGTTCCCCATGGAATGCTGTGCCGACTGGATGGTACTCGCAATGTTCTTTTACTGAAAGGAACACCGAGCGAAATGGGAACGGCGCACGGGCAACTCATGAAAAAAGAACTTTACGCCATGTACGAACGAATTGCCCTGGTCGCTGCCGGTTACGCGTTTACGCAAAGCGACTGGTTCTTCGATCGGATTGCGGAGATTCAAAAGCGAAGTTCACCGTTTATCCCGGAACGTTTTCGCGATGAAATGACCTCATTGGCCATCGCCGCGGGTTTGACGCCGGAACAGGTGTATCAGATCAACGCGTTTCCCGAACTGTTTCATTGCAGTGGTTTGGCCGTTTGCGGCAAGGCAAGTTCCGGGCGTCAGGTGCTCCATGTGCGAGTTCTCGATTACATGCGCGGAATCGGTTTGCAAAAGTACGCGACACTCATTGTATCCATGCCGACCGGGACTGTTACCGATTCGAACGGTAAAACAAAAAAGCTCAATGCCTGGTTGAGTGTATCTTATCCCGGCTTTATCGGGAGTGTTACCGCGATGAATGAAAAGGGGCTGGCCATGGGCGAAATGGGGGGACGCGGCGAAGGCAAATGGGACGGCCTGCCCATGTCGTTTCTTTTCCGTCGTATTATGGAGGAGTGCTCGACGACGGACGAAGCGATTGCTCTCATGAAGGCCGTACCGCTCACTTGCGACTATTATTATATTCTTTCGGACGCCGACGGGTCACTGGCCGCTATCGAGGCGATTGCCGGAGCGAAAGAACCTGTTCGCGTTATGCGTCCGGGCGAATCGGATAAACGCTTGCCCGGGGCACTCGACGACGTTGTTTATATTTCGGCGCCGGGCATTCATGCCAATACGCTTTTTGCAAGGCTCAAAGAGCATTACGGGCGAATAGACGCGGAGCTTCTCAAAAAGATCATTGTTCGTCCCGTTGCCGCGTCGTCCAATTTGCACAACGCAATCTTCCAGCCCGAAACACTCGACATTCATTTTGCCGAAGCGGGAGAGCACTCGCCTGCCTGCGACGAAAAATACTACAAGACCAATCTCAAGACTCTGATTGAATATTATCAAAAAGCGGTACCGTAACATTCCAGGATACGCAAGGCCCAAAGCAAGCCGGGTCGGTATCGCGGTGACGATACCAACGCGGGCGAAACAGGAATCCGGACAGCAAGCCGGGGACTTTTTATCAGAGGTACCCGGCTCACAACGAACGACCTGATTTACCGCGAATATTTCAGGAAGAAATCAACGATTGGTTTCGGATCGGGAAGCGAATGCGGATGATGGTCGCAGCCCGGCTTCATAATCACTTCAATGGGACCGCCTGCCTTGCGGTACTTGTCAATCAAAATTTTTCCGTTTGCCGGGAACGGAACAACCTTGTCCGCGTCGCCGTTCACTAAAATAATCGGAACGTTCTTTTTGGCAAGAATGTCGCAGGTATCGACCGGGTTCTTATTGTACTTCATCGCTTGCTCTTCCGTAAGTTCGTAAACTTTGAGGACATCAGCCCAATCGCGTTTGCTTCCGCCTCCCAAAAGCGGACCGGGCCATGTTCGGAAATCGAGAACCGGATTATCAATGTAAATTGCGGCGACCTCATCGGGATACTGCACGGCCCAGTTCATAATATACAAACCTCCGCGACTCATTCCTTCGAGGCACGCCTTTTTCGACAGGCCAAGACATGTGGTCAGGTAGGTGTAGAACTCTTGCCAAATATCGACCGATTGTTGCGAACCAAGGAACGGAACGGCATCGACGTAAACGACATGATATCCGGCTTTGAGCATGGCAATATCGGTTTGGGGTTCGTGTCCCCAGAAGCGGGCACGCCATACCCAGGGATTGCCGGGAGCCGCGACTTTCGGCGTGACAATCTTCGCCTTGCGATAACAAAATTGAATGTCATACGTCGTAAAACCATTCCACGACGATTTCGCGAGAACATGTGCCGTCTCGGACGCGGTGATCGCCTCACGCAACTTCTTGTTACTTGCACAGATTTTATCTTCGGGCATCTTGACGATTTCACGGTCATACGACATGAGTCCGTTTACTTCCGTTTCAACGTCGGTGGTCTGCGTATAAATCGCGGCCGAAAGACCTTTGACAATCAAAGGACGAAGATTGGCGTTGAGGTCCGCATACTTCTTGAAGAGTGAGTCTTTGTCGGTAAAGCGAACATATCCCCAGTTTTTGCCTTTGTCGTTCCAGGAATGACCTTTGACCGGCAAGCCGAGTCCTCCGTATTCACCCAAGACAATGGCCCGATTCGTTTCCGGACAGGTCATGGCCGGGCCAGGATAAGCATGCGTATCGCAGACATCACCGCAATAGCGATCCGTCCAGCCGCTCGTATTGTTTACAAGCCGGGTCGGGTCGATTCGTTTGGTCAATTCCGAAACACGAACGGTATCGAATTGGCACCAGCCCTCATTGAAAGGAACCCACATGACAATCGACGGGAAAAAGCCTTTGCTATCGAGCAATTCGCGATATTCACGGTCAAAAACGGACGCGGCTTCTTTCGACGTTTTAGCGTCCGCCTTGAAGACACGAATGAACCGGGTACGGTCGCCGCAAGACGGCATGTCCTGCCACACCATCACACCGAATCGGTCGCAGTGATAATAAAATCGGTCGCTTTCCACTTTCACATGTTTGCGAAGCATATTGAAGCCAAGCTTTTTCGTCATGACCAGATCAAAAGCAAGAGCTTCATCGGTCGGCGCGGTATACAGGCCATCGGGCCACCAGCCCTGGTCAAGCGGACCGTGCTGGAACAGGAACTCGTCGTTGAGCAGAATGCGAACGACGCCGTCCGGCGTTTTACCAAGCGAAATTTTACGCAAGGCGAAATACGATTCAACCTGGTCAACGACTTTGCCGTTGCGAAGAAGCTCAAATTTGACCGGGTAAAGTTCGGGAGTGTCAGGCGTCCAATATTTCAGCGTTCCCTTTTTCCAAACCATGGTTCCGGACGCTTTTTGATTATCGACCGTAAGGAGCAGTTCCTCTGCTTTGCCGGCGTAAGTTCCGGTCACGCGAATCTTGTCGCCCGGCTCGCTTTCGGCCACGCGAATATTGAATGTCGCAAAATCCTTGTTCGCCTGATTCAGTGTAGCGACGGGCGTAATCTTTTCAATATAAGTTTCCGAAACAGGTTCGAGCCAGACGGTTTGCCAAATTCCGGTTACAGACGTATAGAAAATACCGCCGGGCTTCCAAGTCTGCTTGCCACAGGGCGGAACGCCTTGGTCGGTCGGGTCCCAGACCTTAACGACCAGTTCTTCCTGTCCGTTGTTCTTGAGCGCGTCGGTTATATCCAAACCAAACGGACAATAGCCGCCTTGATGCTTGCCAACCGATTTGCCATTGACAAAGACTTCGCAACGCCAATCGACTGCGCCGAAGCGAAGCATAACGTGTTTGCCTTTCCACGCGGCCGGAACGGCGAAGTTGCGGCTGTACCAAAGATGATTGGCCTGACCAACCTGCTTGCCCACTCCGGACAGTGCCGACTCCACAGCGAACGGGACCAGAATTTTACCTTGCATCGTTTTCGGTCGGGCGTCCTTAACGGGGCAAATCGCGTAATCCCAAAGTCCATTCAAATTAAGCCACTGCGAACGGACAAGTTGCGGACGCGGATACTCCTGAAGCGTTGCGTCCGGCTTGACGTCTTTGGCGAATTTCGATTTCAGAATACCGTCAACCGGTTTCCAGTCCGCGGCCTGAACTGCCACCGCAATCAGTA
>JAQVID010000168.1 GCA_028695865.1 Thermoguttaceae bacterium
TTTGGCCCGGAATCTTAGAAAGCATCTTCAAGTTGCTTGCGAATATAAGCAACCCGAAAAACGTTTTCGTCCGAACCTGACAATTCTTTTCCCGCGATTTTGCACAAGTGCGACGGCTGTATGTGCAAAAGGAGATCGTTTAAGAGTTGAGGAACACCATTTGACACATTGTCTTCCTGAGGCAACTCCGTAAACAATCCCAAACTGATTCCCAAACGCATTCGGGAAAGAAACTCCATGGCCTCCTCAACCGACATGGTCCTGGCCGTTTTCATGATTCCCACTGCGCGAAACGCTCTGTCGAGCAGAGAGTCTTTTTGCGTTTCCAAAATATGCTTTCGTGCTTGTCTTTCATATTCGATAATCTGCGGAACAACTTCAGCAACCTGCATGATCAATTCTTCTTCGCTCTGCCCCAGTGTAACCTGATTGCTGATTTGGAAAAATTCACCCATGGCACTGGAACCCTCGCCGTATATGCCGCGAACAGCCAAACTCAATTTTTGCAGCCCGCGAAACGCCCGCTCCAATTCGGAACTTTCAACCAAACCGGGCAAATGAAGCATGACACTGACGCGAATACCGGTTCCGATGTTCGACGGACAGGCGGTCAAATATCCCCGTTGTTCGTCGAACGAAACAGGAAGCTCGTTTTCCAGCAAGTCGTCAATCTCGCTAATTCGATTCCAGACATTCTGTAAATCAAGGCCGCTGGTCATTGCTTGAAGACGCAAGTGATCTTCTTCGTTCACCATGATACTGAAATGTTCGTCGCGGTCAATAAGAACAGCGCGAGGAATATCAGATTCGGCAAGTTTCCGGCTAATCAATTGACGTTCCAGCAGGTAATAACGATCTATTTGCGGCATTTTCTGAAGCGAAAAATAGTGTACCTTGGACTCGTCGAATTTTCGTTTGAAAACATCTTCCACAAGTGCCAACAGTTCCACAAGATTCTGTTCAGAAGCCCGATTGACAAAAGGATAGCCATCCACGTTACGGGCAAGCCGAATACGACTTGAAATCACAATATCCGAATCCGGGCCCGTACCTTGAAGCCATGCTCCCTGTCGATTAAATAATTTATCTATGTCCAAAAAATCACCTCCAAAGGTATTTTACGACAAAACAAACTGTTTTTCAATACCCCAGCGCAAGAAATTAAGAAGTCACGACGAAAAAGTATGGGTCAAGAAAAAACAAAACCCTTGATTTCGGTATAATTTGACGAAACCAAAGGTTTTTATCCAAGTTTCCCCGGCAGAACACCAAAAGGAAAAAAGGAAAAAACGCCTCGACTAGGACTCGAACCTAGGACCCAGCGGTTAACAGCCGCTTGCTCTACCAACTGAGCTATCAAGGCAAGTCACGACCAAACATGTTCCCTTGTTTGCCACGACTGAAAGATATTGTATATTCTTTTTTTTATTAGGCTAGGGGGTTCATCCGATAAAATTTTTCCTGAATGGTTGCCCAAAAAAACGATGTAAACCTGGGCAAATTGGCAAAAGCATACGGTCACAGGTAATCTTTCCAGGCCATACTCGGCTGGACTTCGGTATTATTTTGATATTTCCCCGTTCGATACGGGACGTAATCTCCCTGAATGGTATGGTAATATATTTGGCACAGTTCCATTTCGGGATAGATGCGAATCGGACTGATTGCGTGAATCTCCAGCGTCCAATAGCCCGCGAAACCGACGTCGCCAAAACCGGCGGTAACATGAACGCACAGGCCAAGACGCCCCATCGACGAACGCCCTTCCAGCATCGGAACAAATCCGTCCGTCTTCGTGTATTCCAGCGAACGTCCCAGATAGAGCCGGCCAGGATCAAGTACCATCCCCTCCGGCGGAATCGTCAAAAACTCGCACGCATTTGGCTTCTTCACGTCGAGAATCTCTTCCCGATAGACAAGAAGCTTATTGTGCAATCGCAGATTATAACTATTGGGATTCAAACGACTTTCGTCGAAAGGATCAATTTGAATCGTTCCTTTGCGAATTTCCCCCGCAATGGCAAGACCGGATAATATCATGACACCCCCCTTGATAAGCGTAAACGTTCTATGCGTTGGCGACTCGACGCACCGTCATTTCGTCATTCTTTTCGGAAAACGGAACGACATGCGCTTCCGTAACGACTTCACTTGCGTCCCCTTCAGCATTCAGAACAATGTCGCCTGAGCGCGTCGCGGCAAGTTGATAAACCTTTCGGTCCTTAAATTCCTGCGACTTGCCCGCGTTCCAGTTGCTCACAGGACGATAGTATCCGGTAATCCGACTGTAGACTTCGGTCGATTCCCCGCAATGGGGACATGTATAAACTTCGCCGTTTATGTACCCGTGCCGACGACAAATTGAGTAGGTCGGCGAGAGCGTGTAATACGGAAGTCGGTACTGCGAGGCAATCTTGCGAACGAGATTGGCCGCCGATTTCCAGCTTGAAAGTTTTTCACCCAGGAAGGCGTGAAATACCGTGCCGGACGTGTAGAGCGTCTGGAGTTCATCTTGCGCGTCCAGTGCTTCAAAAATGTCGTCCGTATACCCGACGGGCAGGTGCGAACTGTTCGTATAATAAGGAGTCCGGGCTTCCTCGTCCGCCGCTTCGGGCATGGCAGCGGTCTTAATGCCCGGATAACGCTGGACATCGTGCATGGCCAGACGGTACGAAGTCGATTCGGCAGGGGTCGCTTCCAGGTTGTACAGGTCGCCATACTTCTCTTGATAATCGGCCAAACGGTTTCGCATGTGATTTAACACGTCCCGGGCAAAAGCCTGTGTTTTCGGATCAGTCATATCGCCCCCGAGCCATTTGGCATTGAGCCCAACTTCATTCATGCCCAGCAGACCAATGGTCGAGAAATGATTCGCAAATGTCCAGAGATAATGTTGCGTATAAGGATAAAGTCCTTCGTCGAGGAGTTTCGTAATAACCTTTCGTTTGATCTTGAGCGATCGGGCAGCAAGGTCCATGAGTCGGTCCAGTCGGGCATGGAAATCATCGACATCCCGGGCCAGGTACGCAATTCGGGGCATATTGATCGTTACGACCCCGATACTTCCCGTACTCTCGCCCGAGCCGAAATACCCACCCGATTTTTTGCGCAGTTCCCGAAGGTCAAGTCGCAGACGGCAGCACATACTGCGAACGTCGTCCGGCTCCATCTGACTGTTGACATAATTTGAGAAATAAGGAGTTCCGTATTTGGCGGTCATTTCAAACAAAAGCCGATTGTTAACAGTATCCGACCAGTCGAAATCGCGCGTGATCGAATAGGTTGGAATCGGATATTGAAAGCCCCGACCGTGGGCGTCCCCCTCTAGCATGATTTCAATGAATGCCCGGTTGATCATGTCCATTTCGTGTTGGCAGTCGCCATACGTAAAGTCGGTGATTCGTCCGCCGACAATCGCGTTCTGATCGGCCAAATCTTTCGGAACCGTCCAGTCGAGTGTTATATTCGAAAAGGGAGCCTGGGTTCCCCAACGACTCGGCGTGTTCACCCCGTACACAAACGACTCAATACACTTCTTCACGGCGTCGTATGTTAACTTGTCGGTCCGGACAAATGGGGCAAGATACGTATCGAAGGATGAAAACGCCTGAGCTCCGGCCCATTCGTTTTGCATGATTCCCAAGAAATTGACCATCTGATTACAGAGGGTTGCCAAATGCCGGGCAGGACTTGACGTAATTTTACCGGGAATGCCGCCAAGACCTTCCTGAATCAACTGCCGCAGCGACCACCCGGCGCAATATCCGGTCAGCATGGAAAGGTCATGCAAATGAAAATCCGCGTCCCGATGAGCCTGCGCAATCTCCGGATCGTAGACCTCCGACAGCCAATAGTTGGCCGTGATCGCCCCGGAATTACTCAAAATAAGCCCGCCGACCGAATACGTCACCGTTGAATTCTCCTTGACCCGCCAATCGGTTTCCTTGACGTATTTGTCTACCAGCTTCTTGTAATCAAGCATGGTCGCCTGCATGTTACGAATATTCTCATGCTGCTTGCGGTAAAGAATATACGCTTTGGCAACGTCTTCATAACCGGCGTGAATCAAAACAGCCTCAACACTATCCTGAATCTCCTCGACGGAAATCGCGTTATCCTTAATCTTGGCTTCATAATCGGAAGTCACACGCAAGGCAAGCATCTGAATAATGTCGCTGTTATACTGTCGCTCTTTGGCTTCAAACGCCATGGTAATCGCAATACAGATTTTCGAAAGATTGAAATCGACATAGTGTCCATCTCGTTTGAGTACACGGTACATAAAATATTCTCCATGAAAAATTTTGGCGGATAAACACAACGGCCGAATATCCGGCCAATACCCTTGTGGACTTACAAGAGCCTTTCCCCCCTGTGAAACACTTCGTCGACTCGCAAAACGTTTCCGGTTTGTAACATGGCAGGTTTTCTGACTGACGAAAAAGGCCAATCCCAAGTTGGGATCGACTCGCAAAGCATTCAAAGACCTTCTCGTCGTCTCCTGCGACAATGGTCAAACGTTCGATATGAACGTTGAGAAGCCGAATGCTTTGCCGCCCCCAGGCGATTATCGTTTACAGCGGCGAGGAGCGTTCCGGCATTGCACCGGATTCCCTGTTATTCTGTGATCATGAATCAAGATTTAGTATCACAGAACCACCACACTACTACATATAGCAAACAATATAATCGATAATACGACAAATGCAACAGGTTGCAATGGGATATTTTCCAAAAGTTGGTTTAGGTAAAATTTTAAAAACAGGGAAAAAGAGTCCGGAATTCCGCAAATGCTTTCCGCACAAAAGATTACGGAGTATTATATCCGAACTTCGACCGATTTGAAATACTGTCGCGCAATCAAGGCCAGCCTGTTCAACTCCTCCGCGGTGAAAGAATGGAGTGGACCAGGTCCCAAAATGGAACCACTATCGCGAAAATTCTGAAGGTAATATCGAGACGCCCCACGAAACGCCTGACCCATGGCATGTAAGTCGGCTTCTGTATGGAATTCTCGCACAAGAGTCGTTCGAAATTCATACGGAACATATTCGGCAAGAAGTAAAGCCGCACTCGATTTGATCAGGTCAAAGGAAATCGCATCGCAACCTGTGGTCATCGAATATTTTTCCGGTGAGTTTTTGATATCCATGGCAACGTAATCGACCAGTTTCTCGTTGAGAATCGCCTCAAGCCGGTCAGGAAAAGAACCGTTCGTATCGAGCTTGATTTGAAAGCCGAGTTCCCGGACACGTCGCAAGAAATCAGGCAAACCGGACTGCGCAAGAGGTTCCCCGCCGGTAACACAAACACCGTCAAGCTTTCCGACTCGGGAGGATAAAAAGCTCAAAACAGTCTCCGCTTTGATCGACGTCGACGCGGCTGATCCTTGCGATTGAATCAAAGACGGATTATGACAACACGGGCAACGAAAATTGCAACCATTGACAAACACAATGGCGCAAATGCGGTCCGGGAAATCAAGTAACGAAAATTTTTGCAGTCCGCCAATACTGATTGTCATTTCTAATAAGTCGTTTCTTTTGATTGTTTCGCCTTCGAAAAACGGGAGACCATTCGGGCCAAACGACACGAAAACGGAACCTGTATCAATAAAATTACAACTTTTCTATTATAACGCACACGGGCAACGAGTCAATTCTGCGTCCGCGTGTCGCCGGGTGCGGAGTGTGGCAACGTGCGATACGCAATCAGAAATGATTAGACTGAATTGTCTGAAAAAACGGGTTTTGTACATGGATAAACATCCCGTAACGGCTTTTGAGTCGACAAAACAGATTTTCATGCCCGACTTTTACTTTTTTTCACCTATTTTAAAAAATTTTGCGGTGACCTGATATCCATTGGAAGGTTTATGAATTATATTGTATGGACTGCGAAAAGTTTACCCAAAAAAGGCAAACGGATTTTGAAGTCGGGCTCCGAAAAAATCGACAGAGGTTTTCATTTGCGACGGAATGTTATCGTCCCCCGGCAGGGCCGTTTCTCGCTTGGACCGCTTTCAAGATCATTCCGGACGGAAATGACTCGTTGGGTATTCAGTTTGAAAAAACAATTACTCAACCCGGCCTGTTGTTCATGACGGCAAGCCGGTATGGGGTTGATTCAAGTCTGATTCGCGGCGAAACAACCAAGACTTTACCGCCGAGACTTTACAACCGAGACTTTACCGCCGAGACTTTACCGCCAAGACTTTACCGCCAAGACTTTACCGCCAAGACTTTACCGCCAAGACTTTACCGCACAAACTTTACCGCTCAAACTTTACCGCCGAGACTTTACCGCCAAGACTTTACCGCCAAGACTTTACCGCTCAAACAAAATCACAAACAAAAAAAGGAACAAGCAAGATGTCAGCATTACCGTTTTTGACGCCGTTTATCCCGTCGCTATTTGCTTATATCGATCCGTTCACGGGAAGCGTTTTACTTCAGGTCGTCGCGGCCGGATTTTTGGGGACAATGCTCTTCTTCAAAAGGATCAAATTTTTCGTTGCCGGTCTTTTCTGTGGAAACGCAGCCTGCAATACGGAAGCTTCCGACCATGACATCGATGAATAGAAATCCTGGTTCATTCCGTGACCCGTCCGGATTCGTTTACGAGGACGCTCATCGTATTTTGCGGTCAATCAATCCGGTTTATCGCGAAGATTTTGAGTACTTCCTGTCGAGCGGTCTGGCCGATTTTCTTTTGGAAAAAGGTTGGATTCTTCCCTTTAAAGAAATTGCTGAACCGCTCCCGGGAAGTTGGAAAACGCTTGAAATACCGCGGCTCCCGCTAATCAGTTATCCTTACGAGTGGTCGATTGGTCAACTGCGGGCGGCTGCCATTCTAACGCTTCGCATTCAACAGGAAGCCCTGCGATTT
>JAQVID010000169.1 GCA_028695865.1 Thermoguttaceae bacterium
CGGAGTCGCTTCGGCAGGACTTGTGACTGCTTTGCGATTATCTGACCGAACACAAAATCACAGGCGGTACGTTCAGTACCCAAATGGGAATGGAACTGCTTAATTATGGTAAAGCTTCGCTTCGTTTCATTTTTCTTGGCGGGGAAAAACTCAAGCCGGTTAAGCCGTGTGATACCATGATTGTCAACGGTTACGGTCCGACCGAATTTACCGTGTGCTCAAATTATCACGTTGTGAATCAGGCCGTCGATCTTGAAGAAATTCCCATTGGTCGTCCGGTCCCGGGGTCTTGGAGTTATGTACTTGATTCGGCGGGACGATTACTCCCATGGGGCGTGCCCGGTGAGTTGTGTATTTCGGGCCGACAACTGGCGAATGGCTATTGGAATCGTCCTGAGTTAACGAAAGAGAAATTTGTCAATAATCCTTTTGGTGAGGACGCCGATTCGCGTCGATATTATCGGACAGGCGATTTGGTTCGCTGGAACGAGGAAGGCAACCTGGAGTATTTGGGGCGAATCGATACCCAGGTAAAGATACGCGGGTTTCGAATCGAATTGGGTGAAATTGAATCGGCAATGGCAAAGTATCCATCGGTGCAATCGGTTTGCGTCGATGTGCGAACCATGGGGGCGACCCCGCAATTGGTTGCGTGGTTTGTCGCTTCCGAAAATGTTGATGTTGAAAAACTTCGCGACTGGCTCAGTGAAAAATTGACCGATTATATGCTCCCTTCCGTACTGACGCAAGTTGAGCGTATTCCTCTTACCCCAAACGGTAAAGTTGACCGAAAATCGCTCAAGGTTCCTGAAATCAAGCGGCAAGAGATTGTGCTGCCGCGCGACGCAATCGAAAGTCGCATGTATGACGCGGCGGTACAAATACTTGGAACCCGGGAATTTGGCGTGACGACGAATTTGTTCAGTGCCGGAATGACCTCCATGACGGGAATTCGTTTCGCCGCGGCCATTCAGAATATTTCTGACGCGTCGGACGTTAAAAACGGAACTCCGATTACTTATGCCGATATTTTCAAATATCAAACGATTGAGCGACTTGCCCGACTCGCGTCGGGACGGGTTGGCGAACTGTCGATTCAGTACCATTTGGAAGACGTGTCCCGGTTCGATTATACTCAAATCGAATCGCTGCTCCGGAACAATTCGCTTGCCGGCATGTCGACGGCCGACAATTTGCTTACCGGTCATTACGAAAACATACTGCTTACCGGATCGACCGGTTTTTTGGGTGTGCATGTATTGGCGGCGTTTTTGGAGCGGTTTCCGGGCAAAGTCTATTGTCTTGTTCGTCCCTCGAAAGACCACAAGATCGCAAGGCGTCTGTTGCAATATCTTTTCTTCTATTTTGATCGTTCCTATGCGGAAGAAACAGAAAATCGTTTGTGTGTTGTCGAAGGGGATATTACGGACCGCGACGGACTGCTTGCACTTGATTTGGGGGTAACTCACGTGATCAACTGCGCCGCCAATGTCAAGCATTTCTCTGAAGGCGACGACATACACCGAGTCAATTTTTGTGGTGTTGAGAATCTGATCGAATATTGCAAAAAATTCGGAGCAAAACTCATTCATGTTTCCACGGTGAGTATAGCCGGTTCGGCGGACGCCGATTCTCCGCTTGCCACACATGGACTTGGAGAAAATGAACTTTTTGTGGGGCAGACACTCGATAACAAATACATTCACAGCAAGTTTTTGGCGGAGCGGTCGATTCTTGCGGCAGTTGGTTCGAACGAGATCGCGGCCAAGATCATGCGAGCAGGAAATCTCATGCCCCGGGCACGTGATGGAGTTTTTCAAATGAATGCCGCGTCCAACGCGTTTGCCAAGCGACTCCGGGCGTACAAATTGCTCGGTGTCTATCCGATTTCGCGTTTGGCCGCTCCGGTGGAATTATCGCCGATAGATGAAACGGCCCGCGTATTGCTTACGCTGGGACTGGTGAACGATCGCTTTACGCTTTTTCATTTATATAATAATCATTCGCTTTCGATGGGCGATGTGATTGGCGCGATGAATCGTTACGGTTTTGGTATTCGCCCGGTTAGCGATAGTGAATTTTCGTCGCGTTTGGCCGATGCGGCCCGAAACGAAAAAATGGTTGAAAATCTTTCCGGTATTATTGCGTACCAGCCGGACCGTGTCGCGGCGGTTACTGTTCCGGTAGCGACGACCTCGGCGTTTACGGCGACCGTGCTCTATTGCCTTGCCGAAGACTGGACACTCCTGGCTCGTGATTATTTAACCAATATGATCGATCAACTCAACGGCTTGGGATTTTTTGACGAACGGTTTTGATTTGAATTGTTTTTGCTTGTTTTTTCGCGTTGCGTGACCTGAATATTCCCTGTTTTCCGGAAGGGAGACGGGGGTGCGAATCAGCGAAAATTGAAGTATCGGTAATATGGTAATATATTGCCGGCCGCCGATTTATTTTCCTGTTGCGATGGACGTGTCTCTTCGCAGAATCGACGCGGATCGCTGCGCAGTGATGAAAGTCAAGAGGTACAGGCATGAACAGATACACGAATATTTACCCATGTAATACACCTGAAGTATAAAGGAATGATTATGCAACAATGTCGTTTGGCTTGTTTTGTTTTGAGTTTGGGGGTTTTGTTGTTTTGCTGTGCCGGTTGGGACCATGAGAGTATTGCTCAAGATACCGCGTCCAAGCCTGTGAACAAGGGCAAAACCAAAGTGTGTCGCGAGCTGCTGTTGAATTTCCGGTATTTGTGTTTGCCGGTCAAGACAGGCGGAGAAAAAACCTGGATGAAAATGGTGGTCGAGGGCAAGACGGTTCGTGAATTCCTTATCGAACTTGCTCCGAATCCCCGGCAGACCGACTTTCTGGTCCCGCTTGACGTCTCAGCCTGGAAAGGCCAAAAAGCAACACTCATTGCCGAAGCGATTGCCAACGACCATGACGGACTCAAGCACCTTGTCTTGTCGGACAAACGCGGCGACGAGAAAACAGTGTGGCGGGAAAAATATCGGCCGCAGTTTCATTTTTCGCCTCGTCACGGCTGGACGAATGATCCGAACGGACTGGTCTTTTTCGACGGTCAATATCATCTGTTCTATCAGCACAATCCTTTCGGCGTGACTTGGAATAACATGACCTGGGGCCATGCCGTCAGTCGCGATTTGTTCCACTGGCATGAGCTTGGCGACGCGATTTGGCCGGATGAGTTGGGAACGATTTTTTCCGGCTCCGCGGCGGTCGATTGGAAGAATACCAGTGGTTTGGGAACAAACGCGACAGTGCCGTTAGTCGCTCTTTTTACATATAACGGGCCGAGTATGCGTTACGGAACCAGGACGACACAAGGTCTGGCCTGGTCCAATGACGGCGGAATGACCTGGAAAAAATACCCTGGCAATCCCGTCATGAAGAATATCATCGGAGGAAACCGCGACCCGAAAATCTTTTGGCATGAACCAACGTCAAGCTGGATGACTCCTTTATACATGTCCGGTAACGACTATGCGATTTTTCGCTCGCCTGACCTCAAAAATTGGAGAAAGGTTTGCGATGTGCCGGCGCTTGGGTGTAGTGAATGCCCTGACTTGTTTGAACTTCCGGTCGACGGCGACAAAACGAAAACCAAGTGGGTCTTCTGGGGAGGAAACGGCCTGTATGTGCTGGGCTCTTTTGACGGTCGCTCGTTTGTTCGGGAATCGCCCGCGTTGCAAATGAAATGGGGTGGAAACGATTATGCGGCTCAAACGTATTCTGATACGCCGGGCAGACGTATTCAAATATCATGGATGCAAGGCGGACGTTATCCTGGTATGCCGTTCAATCAGCAGTTTTCCGTTCCGCGTGAACTGACGCTTAAGAGTACTCCGGAAGGCATCCGACTTTGCGCCAATCCTGTTGCGGAACTCAAGTTGCTTCGTCGCGAACATTTGCAAATTCCCCGACGCCCGATAGACGGAAAGACGAGTTTCGAAACGGTCAATGATGAGTTGCTTGACATTGAAGCGGTTATTGATGTCCGGGAAAGCGAATGCATTCGGTGGGAAATCAATGGTCGTTTGTTTGAATTCGATCTTGTCCGAAAGGAAGTAAAACACGCCGACGCGGTGGTACCGATTATCATGGAGAACGGGCGAATTCGTTTGCGACTTGTTCTGGACAGGACTTCGACCGAACTCTTTATTGCCGGAGGTCAAACGCAACTTACCGCGTGTTTTTTACCCGAGAACAGTTGCCAGTACGGCGAGATGAAACTCCGTTCCCGATATTTGACCGCCGTCTTGGAAAGAATGGATGTCTGGTCATTGAAAAGCTCCTTGCCGACGAGTTTGCAACAGAAGTAAATTACGAGGCCGGGCCAATCAGCGCGAAATTGCACCATGAGCGTGGAACTATACAATCAGTGTGGAACTACACAATCAGTGTGGAGTTGTGTAATCAGCGTGGAACTACACAATCAGTGTGGCGTTGGGCAATCAGCGTGGAACTACGACAAATATCGTTCTTCTTCGCTGAAGATACAGCCGCAATATTTTTGTCGGTACAGGCCGAGTTGGCGGGCCTTGTTCTGGCCGGAACGGAAAAGAGGTCTGAAATCGCGGTATAAAAATGCAATGTGATATTGCCGGGCCAATTCCTGCCCCACCGCAATAATTTGATCATGCTTCTGATACGGACTAATGAGGAGTGTGGTTGAGTACGATGAATACCCATGCTCGGCCGCATATTGAGCCGCCTGTTCCAGTCGCCAGCGATAGCAGACTTCACACCGGTTTTCGAGATCAGGATAGATTTTTCGGACAAAAGGGCGAAGACCATATTCGTCATTGAGAACAAGATTTAGGTTAATTTGCTGAGCGTAACTAATCAATGTTTCTTTTCGGGCTTTGTATTCGGTATAGGGGTGAATGTTCGGATTGAACCAAAACCCGTCCATTTCGATTCCTTCCGCCCGAAGCGAATCAATACAAGCAATTGAACACGGGGCGCAGCAAATGTGCAATAAAAGGTCGTTTGCCATGATCACTTGGCCTAAAATGAATTGGTTTGCGTTTGAGTATTACCCGTCAGGACGTTATGGTCGGGCCGTGTACAGAAGCAGTTTGACCTTATCGGCGTTTTCAATATAAAAGTCGAATCCGGTGTCATTGCGTTCCGTGATACCCGACTTGGCCAGATCGTGATTGACGATTTCGGTATAGACGATCATGCCAATTGCGTCCTTAATCGGGCTGGGACGAGCGGTGGTGCCAAAGGCGGAGCCGCGTTTCTTTTCTTTTTCTTCACGTTTCTTTTGATAGTATTCAAAAAGCGGGATACGGACAGGAGCTTTGCCCACCGGTTGAAAATAGAATTCATTGCCTGACAGAAACTGCAATTGCCCCGTCGAGGCAATCAGGTTAATATCGAACATTTTATCCAGGAACTGTGGGCAGTCTCCGCTGGGAAACGCGACCGAGGCCGTAACGCGACCCGGCTTGATGAACTGGGCAGACACGCTCTTGCACGCCTGATTGTGGTCGGCGTCTTCGACCGACCAACTCAAAGTTCCAAGCGGAAGCATGGCCGTTTCCGGAAATGCAAGTTGTCCCTCTTTGGTTACGGAAAAGACCGGCGAATTGCCTGACATGTTCAGAAGAATATAGTCGCGAGTCGCTTGGTCCCCATGCTTGACACCGAACGACCATTGCCAGGGGCCTTGCTTGCGAACCAGAAATTTTGCTTGTGTCGTTTCGAAACAGGGATCATACACCAGAACAGGACTGACATGATGTTCAGTACAGAGTTTGCGAAACTTCCGCAAGCTGTCTGAAACTTCATCGCGCACAATGTCCATATCCATGGCAAGCTCATTGATCGAAACGCAAATGGCGCTCAAATGGGCAAGTTCTTTTTCGAATTCAGCCGCAACGGCAGGAGGGAGTGACGGAACTGCGGCAGGCGCCGGAACCGCGGCGGCTACAGGAGCGGGAGATTCCGGAGCGTTCTTCGGTTCAGAAGCCTGATTAACCGGCAATGTTGTGTTAGCCTGCGCATTTGGTTTAACCGGTGAACTTTTTTCGACCGGCGTATTGGCAGACGCTCCTTGTATTGGAGTGGTCTGAAGCGCGCTGTTGTGCGGTACTTCCGTTTTGGGAGGATTGGACGCAGGCTGGTGAGTTGAAGAATTCTTCGTCGGCAGCACAGGCGTTTGCGTTTTAGGAGTATTTCCTTGGGAAGCCGGCTTATCACTCTTCGGACCGCCGCAACCGGAAATAAAAGCGAGTAAAGCACAAGAAATCAGTATAAATCCCCATCCGGACACTGTTTTCGAGATCATGAAACACTCCTGTTGAAATAAAAAAGGACACGGTCAGCCGACGCAATTATTGTAACAGCAAAAACAGCGGTCGTCTCCGCTGACGCGGCGGCTGTCTGTGACAGTGACCATTATATATCGTAGTCGAAACGAAATCAAGCCCCGTTTTTCGATGTTTTTCTATTTCCGTTCGACAATGAATTTCGTTAAGTCGTCCAGGTCGTAATCGAGCAAGACGCCGTGAATGCAATCCGAGAGTCGAATGGGGCACGGCGATTGGTTCACCAGCGAACTCCAGGTTTTGAGCGTTTGAGGCGAATCAATTTCCACCGCGTCGAAAAGTTCCGGTTCGACGATAGCCGCGTGCAAGGCCGGTATGCGTGCGCTTCCGCAGGCTTGGAGTCGTAATTTGACACCATATTCTTTTTTGAAGTATCTTGCTGCACAGAGCAAATCTTCCGCGCGAAGGCCAACGACACTGCGGCCCAGCAGGTAGGACATGTAAAACTGCGTACCATCGGTTCCGAAATACTCGTACTTGAAATAATTTTTGCCAAGCGGAAGTGATTCTCCCCAGCCGGG
>JAQVID010000170.1 GCA_028695865.1 Thermoguttaceae bacterium
CGATCCACTCAAAGCCAAACAGAAAAATCATGGAATACAGAAATTATTTTCAGGCCGAAAGCCTTAGTCAAGACGCGATTCACGGATACATTCCTTTTTCTTCGCCCGCCGATCTGTTCATGCATGAAAACGCAACCGAGCGCGATTTAATCGATTCGCCCTGGGTTCAACGATTGCGTCAGATACATCAGCTCCAAACGGCTTGGCTTGTCTATCCGACAGCGGAGCATTCCCGCTTTCAACACGTGCTGGGAGCCATGCACCTGGCAAGTCGCGTGTGGCAGCGATTGAGTCCAAGCTTTTTTCGCGTTTTTTCGGAACATCCCGAGCGACTCGGCGGTTCCCGGCTTCCGTCGAGCGCATACATTGAATCGCTTCTTCGCATTGCCGCTCTGCTTCACGACGTGGGACACGGCCCGTTTGGACATTTCTTCGACTCGCATTATTTGAGCAAATACACAGCGGCCGATGGTTCGCCCCTGACCCATGAGTCGCTGGGTGCAGAGATTATACGAGCCATGTTTAAGGATATGATCGCGGGAATTCGCCGCAATCCAAACGGTCTTCTGGAGAGTGACGAAATACTCGATTGCGAACAGGTTGCCTATCTCATTGTTCGTCCGCACGAGAACGAGCCGGGCGACCGCGATCGACCCGCCTGGCTGAAAATGTTGCGTGGTCTGTTTTGTGGTCTTTATACGGTCGATAATATGGACTTCGTGTTGCGTGACGCTTACATGTCGGGCTACAGTCGTCAGGCTTTCGATCTTGACCGACTGATTCACTACTCATTCTTTTCGGAACAGGGCTTGACGCTTGACCGCAAAGGGCTGGCGTCTCTGGTTCAGTTTTTGAATGTTCGCGGAGAACTGTTCCGAACGCTCTATTTTCATCGCAAGGTTCGAGCCGTCGATATTGCGCTCAAAGATTTGTTCCAGCAGTCCGAAGGGTTACTGTTTCCCGCAGGTAATCCCCGGGAACACCTCGACGATTATTTGCACCTGACCGAATGGTCGCTTCTGGGCGATGTTTCAGCCTGGGATCATTCAGACAACGAAGCAAAGCGAAACATCGCACCACAATGGCGAGAGTTTCTCGACCGGAAGATACAATGGCGGCTCCTTGCCGAAAAGACAATTCTGTTTCGTCCGGGCGAACACTCTGGCGGCTCCATTTTTACCGATGCCGCCCTGCTCGAAACCGCTTTACGGAACACATTGCCTCGGACACTGCGCGATATGAATCTCCGGTTCGACATCGCGAGACATTTTCATCGCCCGGGCAACTCCACTGAAAGCGGCCGTCAGAATTTTCTCTACGATCCAACAACCGATTCCGTATCGAATCTGGAATCCGAAGATCATTACCGCTCAATTCCTTACAGTTTCCGCATTTGCCGCGTCTATGGAACAGAGGATTCGCACCAACGTGAAGTCGCCGACTCACTTGCCCGACTGGCAAAAGGCGAAACCGGAGACGATCTTACCAATATGTAATGTCGGGTACGGTTGCAATCATAAACAGGTTTTAGCAAACGAATTTGCTTGCGTCCAACAGCGCGCCCGTGTAGCAAAATTCGTTTATCGAGATTCGTTTATCGAGATTCGTTTATCAAGAAGACAGCTCGGGCTGAGCCAATCAGTTTGTCGTGAAACAGAGAACAATACGGAGAAAATATCCGTGTTCACCCGAGAAACCCGCGGTTTAAACCATGTCTGTGAATAAACGGATATTTTTGTGAGACAACGAACAGTCAAATCAGGGCGACTGCCGCGGCATATTGATTTGCAATCGAATCGACAGCTCATCGGCCATGGGAATGGTTTGGACCTCGGAAATTGTACCCAGGGCCGGATCAAGCGGCACGGAATAAAAAGTTTGGCCTGTAACCCAACCATTTAAGGCGTCGGACATCTGGACATCACCCCCGGTCAACGGGTTTTGACGAAGCCATTGAACAAAATCGGCGAAATCAGGGCGTGTCATTTTGAATTCGTAAACATGTTGACCCGTTGCGGTGAAATTAAGACTTTTGGACATGCAATATTTGGCAAATTCGTCAGCCAAAATTTTTTCTTGGGAGGCGACAGGAGTGCAACGAATCCAAAGCAGCGCATCCAGTGTTGGTTTCGTTATTCTTTGAGCGGCGTTCTTCTGAACGGCAAGCGGAACAGGAGCCGTCATCCAGGTGTTTTCCTTTTTCGTTGTTTCCGTTTTATTATTCCGGGCTGCAACAGGAACCGGTTGTGAATTGGCCGTCTCGGACTGCGTGACAGGAGCGGTGGCATGGGTATCAGATTCGACTTGGGCAGGAACCATCGCGGTGGTACGCCCGGAAGAAGTCGAGACACCTGGCAACATGAAACGCGAGAACAAAACCGCGGCGACAACGACACAAAGCGATACCGTTCCTAAAAAGACCAGACGCTGTGCTCGAAACGCGGGACGCTTTCCTTTTGTACCGGAACTCGTTACAGGCGTTTGTCTTTGCTTGATTGCGGCAACAAGTCCAGTTGCAAAATCAGAAGGAAGAGCTACGGTTGGCAGAGCGCGAAGCCCCTCACGTATACGCATAAACTCACTGTAGCACGCGGCCGCTTGCTCATTCTTTTGAACAAGACGTTCCACGGCGGCGCGTTTATCCTCGGGAATCTCACCGTCTACATAGGCGCTAATAACCTGTTCCAAATCCGACGTTTTCATTCTATCACCTCATTGGCCGTACAACACGGCCCCGGAACATTTCCGGGGTCTACAAGTCGTTTCGGTGCCGTTGCATCATTTCTTTCAGCGCAATTCGGGCTCGATGGAGCCTGCTTCGCACTGTTCCCACTGGAATTTTGAGCACATCGGCAATTTCTTCGTAAGAAGCATCTTCAATTTCCCGAAGGATCAATGGAGCCCTGTAATCCAAAGACAAGCGATTAATCGCGGACCAAAGTATCTCCGCGTCTTCTCGCCGACTTGTCTCCTCTTGTGCGGATTCTCTTTTATCCGCAAAACTTTCTCCAATATCTTCCGGCAGACATTCGACCGAAACAAAACGTTTTCTCTGCTGCAAAGTGTTTATCGCAACATTAAACGCAATTCGGTACAGCCAAGTGTAAAACTGGCTCGACATGCGAAACCGGGATAAATTGGAAAAAGCCTGAAGGAACGCTTCCTGAACAATGTCTTGGGCGTCTTCCTGATTGCCAACTATCCGGAATACCGTGTTGAAGAGGCGATTCTGGTATTTGATGACCAGATCACCATAAGCTTCAACGTCGCCGGAAAGCGTCTTTTTAATCAGTTGTTCGTCCGACACATCTGCTCCCTGTAATCTTGGACAAGAATAAAAACAATAAGTTCCAAAAAAAACACGTATTTCGTTAAGCGAGCCAAACCAAATACGATGTTCAAGTCTGTCGTCATTCTATTATAACCTTTTTTCGCGTTTTGGTCTTTATCTATTTTCGCAAAAGATTAAAAAATTTCCTGCTGTTCACAATCTGCCGGGTAAAATGGGGGACATACAAGCTAAAAGGTGTAATATATATGACTGGCAAGACCTGCCATACCCATGTAGATGCTTTCTTTATATACTCCTTATATATTCCGTGCAGACCCCGGAACCGCGGCGCGAAAATGCCTGCAAGAGAAACAACTTTGCGTGAAGAGGGGCGAATGATGGAATCGGGAGCCCCCTCCGTTTTGTGTGCACGAAACAAGAGTAAGCGGAAGAAAAGCTCCCGGCTCGACCAATTCGCTTTGAAAAGAGAACTCCGGCTCTTGCAAGGGAAAACTCTGCTTTTATATTCCGCAGGGGCCGGGACGGCGAACAAGGCGTCCGATCTTCCTTCGTGCCGCCCGGTTCGTAACACCCGGCAAGGAAAATCGTTCACGGTGATTTATCGGAGAAACAGACGTCGATCGCCCGCGTTAAAAGGAACAGTGAGAAGAGCCGAATTCTTTTGTGTATTGGGCTTAAAAGTAATTCCTTGAACATGCTGCGGATCGACCAGCGTCCACGGCGAGGTTCCCGAAACGGTAATCTTTGCGACCGCGGAATCTTTCGTGGAACGATTGAACAGCATGGTATACTTCTTTCCGTGGGAGTCGGTGAAATGACCGACGACGAACTCTCCCCCTTCGATACTCAAGATGGGATCGTTGTCCGGACGTCCATTGGTCGCGTAAGGAAGCGGGGCGGTGTGCCACACGGTATCGAGCGAAAGATCGACCAGAAGATCATTGACGCGGCGAATTCCGCCGTTGATCTGACGAACGACATCGTATTTCGAAAGAGGATTACCTTTCGAATCGAGAATGGCGTCGAGCCAACCTTTTTTTTCGGAACCCGGCGTCGTATGCATCGTAAAATACATGATTCCGCGGGCTCCGTGGACCAGTGCCGAATTAACCTGCCAATTCAGTTCAGCCGGCGTCGGATTTCGGTAATCGAGTTCGTCGATCTGAAGCGAGAGCAAAATGAAGATAAACGGAATTCCTGCCCGCTTGGCTTCTTCCTGAATAATTCGCATGTTCTCGAAGTAATCGAAACGAATGGTCCCGTCCTTCCAGAGTCCGTAATGATCGAAGCACAGACATTGCGGCTTCACAATATCGACAAACGACCGAACATGTTCCAAATAGGTCTTGGTACCCAAATAATCGATACCGCTTTTTTTGCCCGCGTAAGAGGGGAGAAGATTGATGAAGGCCACGTGGTTTGGGTCCCGACGGCGCAATTCCGCGCTCAAGTCCCGATAATATTCGAACTGGCTGCGGTGTGGCTCGTCACGCAAAAAGTATCCCCAAAGGGAGGACTCTTTCGACCAGTCGCGGACCATGCCGTTTAAGGCCGCGTCGAACTTTGGATCGGTCGGTTTAACCTCGCGACGCTTGTCGATGACCAAAAGCTTAAGACCGTATTTGTCGGCAAGTTTAAATGCTTCAGGGGCATTTTGTTCATTGGCCCAAGCAAAGGTAAAATGAGCATCGGCCAGCAGTTTAAAGAAGTGATCACTTGCGGCGGGCCCGGACCAGTATCCAATTGCGATTTCTTTTTTGAGCACGTCGGGAACAATCGTTTTTTCCTGGGCGGACACGCTTGTGACCAGCAAGCACAAGGCAATAAGTATCAAGGGCAAACATAAATTTCTCGTCATGAGTAAACTCCAAAAATGAGGGTTGGTTTGTTGGTATGACAGACAGGAACCTGTTCGCGGCTGCCGGGAAAAGCCGGCGATTCAGGAAAAGTCCATGTCCTGCCGGTACGAGACACATCGTTTAGCCTCGTGTGGTCGTTGGCCGTACCGGTGAACGTTGGACGTGTTAGTCGGTTTTTCAACAGGATGATCAGGGTTTATAAGGAGATCGATTCCCCTCCGTTGATCGTGCCCATTGCGCCCCAAACGCCGTAAGGACTCTCGCCAATCACAGGCTCGGTGGAATGGCTTAAATCTCCCGTGTAGATCGATTCGGGAATGAAATGAACGGAAGCGTCTGCGAACAAAACATTCACTCCTCCGCCGTGATTACTCGTCGCGCTGTAAAGTCCGGCAGCATGTTCACCACTTGATCCGCTATAACAACTGGGCGAATTCGGTGGTAACACAGTCTGAAAATTCATGACACACGGTTGCCCGTTGGCCATTCGGAATCCTCGCGAACGATCGGAAAGCGGATTTCCGGTGAACGTCTTGGGATCGCCCCCGGACGACGTATCGCGTATACCATTGCATTTCGACGGGGTTGCGGTTGCGTTTAGGGCAACGATTCCCCCTTTGACCAAATTAAGATCGTTTTGCAGCGCGGTCACCATTTCGGATACGGCGACAGTGTTCGATGTTCCGTCAACGATATCGCTCATGGTGCGCCACGCGGGCCGGGAGTTATTGCTGTAAAAAGCAAGACCACCTCCGAAAAAACCTCGCTGGTTGATCCCGGATTCGCCCGTGACGTAGAGAGCATCGCCCAGTGAACCGCAATAGCTCGCCTTGGCCAGGCCCAGATTAAATTTGTTCTCGGCCGCGGAATCCGAAGGGCAGAGCAGATAAGGAATATTTGTTTGCAACGATTCAATTTTGCGTTTGTCGTGCGGCCAGTGACCGCCGTAATGCGCCACTCCGTAAGCGACATAAGAATCGAATCTCGCTTGTTGTTCACAATAAGGCAGAAGAGAAATGTGAAAGCTGATATGGCCCCAATTTTCGATTGAGTTCAGATTACCATTTCGCGCCGCCGGAAAGGTACTTCGCACATCGTGATAATTGTGCAAGCCGATTCCAATTTGTTTGAGATTGTTCGTACATTGCATTCGACGAGCCGCTTCACGAGCCGCCTGAACCGCAGGGAGCAAAAGAGCGATCAATATTCCAATGATCGCGATGACAACCAAAAGTTCCACAAGTGTAAATCCCGCCGGGCCGGTCTGCTTGCACGGGCTCTTAACAGTAAGACTGCAATCAATTTTTTTCATTTTTTCTCCTTGTTTATGTTGATGTTGATATTGTTATTTCGTGATTGAGGCTTACGCCAGGTCAATCATGCTTGTGCCGGTTTTACTTGAATCTTCGTGTTGAGACCTGAATGTGTTGCGAAACCTGAATCATCGAAAATGGAAGTATCGACAGCATAAAATTGTAAAAATTTGATCGATGAGTATGATCGCATTGTTCGTTTCCTCTTTGTGTCAGCGTGATTCCGCGTCTGTCAGGCGTCTGTTACGATTATTGGGCCATTTGCCCGATTTCCGCAGGCGAAAGCGCGCGGTCGAACACGTAAAAATCGGCCAGGGCTCCGTCGAAATATCGGGCGTTATGCGTCTTCTTGTCTTGCACATTCGCAAAAGTGAGGCCTTCGCACTCCAAGGGATCGACCTGACTCAAGGGAA
>JAQVID010000171.1 GCA_028695865.1 Thermoguttaceae bacterium
GTCAAGATTTTCATAAAACTCCTTCGGCTCGCCATTGGGAAGACCGTGAGCGTTAATATCCATCGCAATCATGGTCGCCCCGGCACCAACAGGTTTGCCCGCACTGTGAACTCCGGCTCCATGAAAGGAAATTCGGGCAGGAAGCGATTTGGCCTTGGCATTCTTCGGCTTGCACAAATACCCGGAAACGGGCTTGCCCACGCAATCGACTTTTACATCCCAGCAAAGGACTTTATCGTTACCCGAAGGAACCGGAACCATATCGGCCCGCATGGGAACCTTGGCAAGTTTGGCTTTTTGACGTGCCCAAAACGCGTCGAAATCTTTCGGCTCCGGCCAACTTTTGAGCTTTTCAACTTCGGCTCCCGCGCCGCCGTCAAAACAGACCAAACCGTCTTTACCGCGATAACGATATACCGGACTGGCAAACGTCTTGCCAGTCTTGTCCCGGGCAATCACACGAATCCGAACAAAACCGGGGCAATCAATCGATGTCGTAATCGTCAGCGGTTCGGTCGCGGAAGAGACGGCTTTACCCGATTCTTTTTTGCCGTCTTCGCCTTCACGAGTCCAATCCAGACGAATGCCACCGACTTGCTTGTCTTTATCGAGAAGCTTGATCGAAAAGATCATTTTTTCGCCAACTTTATACGACAGAGCGTCTTTGTCCGACTCGCCGTAGAATGAATAGACATGTTCCGGAGTCGCCTTGTCTGCGGCTGCGGTTACACGACAAGCAAAACAAAAGACACAAAACAAAACAGCCCAGGAAGAAAACATAAATCTTGTCCGCATGGCGATACCTCCGATAACTGAAACAAAGGGAAACAAAAATGTCCCGAACTCTCAGCAGCTTCGGGACAACAGAAATATTTTGGAATCAATGCTTGAAATGCCGACGGCCGGTAAAGACCATGGCAATACCAAGTTTATTACACGCTTCGATGACCGCTTCATCGTTTCGCGAACCACCGGGCTGAATGACGGCCGTTACGCCCCGGGCAGCCTCAATTCCGTCCGGGAACGGGAAGAACGCGTCTGAAGCCAAAACGGCGCCTTCGATGCGGTCGCCCGCTTTCTTTACTGATATTTCGACGGAATCAACTCGACTCATCTGACCGGCTCCGGTCCCCAAAAGCATACTGTCTTTGCAGATCACAATCGCGTTCGACTTGACATGTCGAACCACTTGCCACGCAAAACGAAGGTCTTTCAGCTGCTCTTCGGCAGGAGCTTTGTCGGTAACAACCCGCCATTGCTCTTCCGGATCGGCAAGCGTATCGGCTTCCTGAAGCAGGGCACCACCTTGAAGAATACGAACGCTCCAGCGGTCTGGATTACAATCCAGTGAACCACATTCCAGAAGTCGGACATTGGCGTGCCATTTCGGTTTGGTCGTGAGAAGCTCAACTGCTTTCGGATCAAAGGTCGGAGCGACAATTGCTTCAACGAACAAGCCGGGAGTGCATAAATATTCGGCGCATTGGGCATCGACTTCACGATTGAACCCCAGTACGCTTCCGAAGGCACTCAGAGGATCGCCCGCCATCGCTTTTTGAACGGCAACGGCTATGGAGTCGTCTGAAGCGGCACCGCACGGATTGTTATGCTTGAGTACGGCAACCGTCGGAGCTTTAAACGAGCGGACAAACGCAAGCGCCGCGTCCAGATCGAGAATATTATTATAAGAAAGGTCTTTACCGTTAAGCTGCCGGGCCGCGACAACGCTCGCCGAAGGAGAGAGTTTGTCTTTGTACAGCGCGGCCTGCTGGTGCGGATTTTCGCCGTATCGCAAAACGGTCGAACGCTTCATCGACAAAGACAAGGTGGTCGGGAACGGCTCTTCATCTTGACGACCGGAGAAAAATCGCGAAATCGCCGTATCGTACGCCGCTGTATGCGTGAACGCGTCCTTGGCAAGACTCCGCCGAAGCTGAAGCGTCGTCGAACCCGTCGACTGAATTTGTTCCAGAACGATCGGATACTGCTCGCTGTTCGTTACAATGGCACACCACTGATGATTCTTGGCCGCCGCCCGAACCATCGTCGGACCGCCAATATCAATATTCTCGATGGCTTCTTCGTCCGTCACGTTTTCTCGCGCTACCGTCGCTTCAAAAGGATAAAGATTCACGACAACCAGCTCAAACGGGACGATACCGTGTTCCTGAGCGCTCTTCATATCGTCTTCGCTATCGCGACGGCAAAGGATACCTCCGTGCACCAGTGGATGCAACGTCTTGAGTCGCCCACCCATCATTTCCGGAAATCCTGTGTATTCCGTAATATCTTTGACCGGAATTCCATTGGTTTCCAGATGACGACGTGTACCACCTGTACTGAAAATTTCCACACCCGCCGCGACGAGTCCCCGGGCAAACTCTTCCAACCCAAACTTGTCACTGACACTGATTAACGCTCTTTTGATCTGCGGAGAGTCCATTCGATTCCTTTCCTGAATCTGTTGGAGTAAAGACAAAACGGCCGACGCAAAGCGACGGTAAACATTACTTACTATATATTATTGTCCGAAACGACACTCCAAGGTCAAGCCCCCCACACCGGAAAATCGGAAAACAGTAACATGAACGTGTCCTTATTGTGAAACTGGGTAATTTAACCCTCGGCAAAGAGACATAATTTTTAGAAAAATCTCGTTTGGGACGTGTTCTCCGCTTTCAAATCGCCTTTCAAAGCACTTCTTGTCGTGAAAAGCAATAAAAGCCGCTTTACGCCCGTATCATCGCCCCTCTGAAACACTCCCACAATATCCCCCAAAGACCTTATATTACCCTGTATGCATCGTGGGAACAATGCAAATGTACCCGCGTTCATCCCTGCTCATCCCTGCTCACAAACACATTTGGCTTTGCCAAACCGATCGACAAGTTGTACAATCGCCCAAGCCGCCAAGACAATGAGCACAAGCAAGGCCGGCGTGCGATATCGAAGCGAACTGACAAATATAACGTGCAAAAACGTTAAATAAAACGCGGGAAAAAGAAGAACAAACCAGACAAGCGCCGGCTTGCCCCGTAAAAACAGACCAATTACAGCAAAAAAAAGAATCGGCGTGTAAGACAAAAATATAATCAGTTGTACCGGTCGCGACGAAAAAGAAGGTTCGTTTGGAACAACGTTCCAGAGTCGCAAAAACTTCACTCCCGCAAGCTCAAGAACTTCCTTCGGATGATTCCAACTCCAGTCGAGTGAAGCATTTTTGAGTCGTTGATCCAGACGAACTTCGAAATGTTCGGTTTCCATGCCAGGGAACGGATTCCTCTGCTCCTCTTCGCGAAAATGATCAACGAACGACATATTGCTTGACCCATCCGCTACAGGACTTAAACCATCGTAAAGGGAAGCGCCAAGCTGGAGCGTCGTCGGCACAAAACGACCTGTTACGCAAGCGTTGCGAATCCACCACGGCGACATAACGACACAAAACACAACGAACGAACTCAAGACCAACTTCCAAAAATCCCGGTTAAGTACTGCGCCAAAAAAAGAACAATGTGCCCTGAAAAAAGCCAACCCCGCCCCAACAACAAAATAAAACATGGGGATAAAATAGAGCCAACTCGGTCGAAAATAGACGCTGATCGCCCACACGAACCCAAGTATCGCTCCCGACTTCCAGCACACGAATCTTGCGACACCGTCTTGCGCGCCGCCCGATTGTACTCCTTTATTTTTGAAAAAATAATTAACAATCGGCACAAAAAGAATGAGCTGGACCAGCAGGGCAACCGAAAAAGCCGATTCCGACAGAATCGAAACACTTTGAAGAATTCCGCATGGTTCAATCGCCGCAACGCAACCGGCCAGAAAAGCAACGCGTCGATCTCGAAAAATCAAAAAGGCAAGCAGCCCCAAAAGAGCGACGCAACTTGTTCCCAATACGCTATTGACGATTCGAGCAGGGAACGTTGGCGGACTCGGGCCATACACCCAAAACCAAGGAGCCAACAGCAGCGGATAACCAGGCATGCGAAAAACGGTCCAATGCCGTTTGGCATCGAACTCGTAATCGTGTCCAAACGCGATGGCCCGGCCTAATTTCCAATAAGAGTCACTGTCGCCAAAGAAAAAAGGACCATCAATCACCTGATCGGCAACGGCAGCTTGCGTATTATTTTGTGCTTTGGCCGGGATAAAACGATTTTCCCAATACCAAGCGGCCCCAAACCGGAGTGCAAAGGCAAATAACAGCAGAACGATCCAGCAGTATTTCATGTTCGCCCTCCGATTTCGGATTTGCAACACAATCGCAAATTATCTTTGCAACAGCACTTACAACCAATGGACTACTTGCGTCGCAATCAGTGCCCCCCGCAGCCCGGACACCCCATTCCGGCCGGAAAATTCGGATTGTCAATAGAAAAACCTTTTGAGGTTGGCGTATCGACAAAATCGATTTCCGTTCCATCGAGGAAAAGATCATATTCTTTTCTGGTAATAAGATCGACCCCATTGTAATCATAACGGGCATCGACGAGTGGATCGTACTGCGTATCAAATCCCAACGAGTAATGCATACCACTGCACCCTCCGCCGACGATCACTATTCGCAAATGTTGCTCATCTTCCAAGCCTTGGGCACTAATAACGTTTTTTACTTCTGCAACAGCGGCGGGAGTCAAATTAATCGACATGTTCATTCCTTTTTGGTTTTCGGCATCAATCACATTTCAGTTCACGCGACTCATGGAAGTCGCCATGTCGCCCGCGCCATACTACCCGAACAGTGTTTCAATTCACGAAACGCACCAGATGGGCGACAACGGGACGGCACAAAGACAAACTCTTTCTTTTTTATTTTACGCATAAGGTAAAAAAAAGCAACTGGGGCAACCACGGCAATATATTCTGCCGCAACTTAAAAAACTGCGATCCCCTTAAAAATTCTCCCTTAAGTCCCCTTCAATTTGAAACTCTTAAGAAATTTTACTACCGCCACCACAATTTTCGGTGATTCACTCTCCGTTTACCTTCAAAACAAGGGATTCAGACCGCACAACACGAAAAATCACGTAATACCGTCATATTACAATGAGCAACTTCATCAAGGGCTCAATGATAGAACGCCGCAAGACGTCGAAGAAGAATTTTCCAAAAAATGTTATGTACAATCGAAATTTCGTTGACACGCATGACTGTTTTCAGTAAAATGAAATTGTTCGGTGAAGCGAAAGACAGGCTCTGCTCTTAAGTAAATTGCCAAGACGCCAACTGTCCGTTTTTTCAAGGGCACATCAAACTAAAAAAGTGAATGGAGACAAGTATGATAAAGCAAGCATACCCCATTGAAATGGAAATTGCTGGAAATACGGCGATGTGGACTCGTCCGGATACTGGCGATTGTCCTGTCAGTTATCCTGTGCCTACCTATTCGGCAGTCAAGGCCATCTTCAAGTCTATACTATGGGGGCCGGACATTGAAATTATCCCATCGCGTGTTGCATTATGTAGCCCCATTCAGTACCATTCTTATTGTACGAATTATGGTGGCCCTCTACGAAGTAATGTGGCACAGAAACAAGGGAACAGCTATCAGCTTTACGCAACAGTGTTGATTGACGTCTGTTACAAACTGTATGCTGAAGTTGTGCCGAATCACGACAAGGGGAACCTTCCTCAAAAAGCGAAAGACTGGGACAATCGGACGACATCCCCCGGCCACGCTTATCAATGCATCTTTAAACGTCGTTTGAAACGCGGACAGGCGTTTTCGATTCCAGCTCTCGGCTGGCGAGAGTTTACCCCTTCATATTTTGGAGAGCTACGTGAAACCACAAGTGTGTTGTCCGACTTGCCGCAGGTTGTTATTCCGTCCATGTTAAGACAGGTATTTTCGGAAGGGTATTGCTCAACGGTTTCATACCTGTACGATACAGATATGGCCATCATAAACGGAACACTTGAATATCCGAAGCGAGGAATATGTCATGCTTAACGAATTGTATGGCTTGGCACGTACCTTGGACAGTTGTAAAATTTCGGTAGACGAATGGCATCGAGAATATCAATCGTTGCCGAAAGTTACTAGAGAATCACCATGCATAAGAATATGGTTGGGCAATGATGCATCTGTTACGGGCCTTGAAAGTATTTCTGCGGATCTCGCAGGCGTGCTTCGAAAATATGGAAACAAACAAGGGACTTTTCCGGCCTTTAATATTAATCCACTGTATCGCATCACCGACATGGAATTTATTGCTGAGTTGGATAGACTTAAGCATGGCAAAGCCAGTATTGACGTGGAGAAAGTTAAGTCATGGTGCATTGAGAATAACTGGACAAAAGGACTTTTGGGTAAAGTGATGCGATGTTTGACGATGTGTCCGAAGAAACTTCTTGAAAAGCTCGACAAAAGTTTACAACTTGAGAACATCGCTATTTTCAAACTGATCGAGCTGTGCAAGACAATGACGCCAAACGGTTTTCGAGTTGCTCTTGAGGACTATATATTTCGTGAATTGAAAGCTGGCGAAAACATTGAGCTCTGCCTTTCTCTGCTTTTTCATCCAGGAAACTCGAAAAAAGATCGTAACAAGGACACGGGCACAAATCATTCCGTTATACTGGATGTGCAAGACTGGAATCGTTACGCCTACCCGGTTGCCAATGAACACACCACCGCGTGGATTAATAAACAGTTACTGCTTTTAAGCGGCGGTAAAATAAAGACGCCGACAAATGGTATTTGTGTAGATGCGTTTGGAATGCAGTTTGAAAACCCGGAAGAACCAATGCCAGTCGTGAAAATGGAAAGTTTTCCTGTCACGTTGCGATCCATGTTCAATGGCCAACCATGTCAGTATCGCTATGGACGGATAGCG